>CAJMQE010000072.1 GCA_905215405.1 uncultured bacterium | reverse complement strand
AAATTCATTTAATAGAATTTTCAGGGTTGTTTCACTGTTCAGTTATCAATGTTCATATTCGACAAACCAATATGTAATTACTAGCAAAGCCAGTATCTATGTACCTTTCGGTAGTTGTCTGTGTCGCTGTCTCTCGCGGCGACTTGATTATCTTACCATTGTGTTCTACATTTGTCAACACTTTTTCTCATATTTTTTCATTTTATTTCATTTTGTTTTTATATTCTTACTGGAACACTGATAAAAACTGGCTTTCTAAGATATAAGTATTTTATACTTTTTACATCTCTTTTATAAATATAATAGAATAAAATAGAATTAACTTCTCTTTTTAGTCAGGTTTTCTGTGAAATCTAGACCTCCTGATAAGCTCTTCTACTTTAATTTTGCTGTATGTTCCAGATAAAATACATATATTTCAATACTATATAGCAAACAAAACATATAAACCTTCATATGAACTATGCTATTAACAGAAAAAGCTTCCATAAGATATACTCTCATTGAAGCTTTTTTCTATATAATAGTTGCTGTTATAACATCTACTATCATTTGATTCTCTTTATAACCAATATTCGTTCAACTACTATATTATATATATTAGCTATTGATTTTTTTATATAATGATTTTTAGTATAGCAATCTTTTTATAGTCATCTTTTTATATAGTGATCTTTCATATAGCGATCTTTTATATAACAATTTTTTACATAGCAATCTTTTATATGTCAATCTTTTTATATGTCAATCTTTTTATAGTCATCTTTTTATATAGTGATCTTTTTGTATAAACTTTCAACGTAGGGATTTCTCTACCGAACTGCACAGAATGACCACTATGCAAATTGTTCTATTAAATACATGACTTATATCAACGGACTATTGTCATTTAACTGATATTGTGTTTCACATGTATTTATTCTACTTTGCAAGTGTTCCTTTTGCTTCATCCGTTATATCTCTCTGGTACGCAATTTCATTTTCAATATTTCTTGCTCTTTCATTTGCAACATATGCAGCATCAACGACCTGCTTCAGCTGATCCCCGATCTTACCTGCTTTTTCCTGCTGTGATGTTACGTTCGTGAAAATATCATTCATAGAAGCTACTGTTTCCTTTACAGAATTCTGTACCTGCGCAATCGTATCGGTAATCTCTTTTGAAGACTTTGATGATTGTGATGCAAGATTTCTGACTTCACTGGCCACGACTGCAAAGCCTCTGCCCTGTTCGCCTGCCCTTGCTGCTTCAATAGAAGCATTCAGTGATAAAATATTGGTCCTGTTCGCAATTGAACTAATTACGGATGCGAACTGCTCTATCTGTGAAGACAAACTTTCCAACTGCTTGATCTTATCTGATGATTCGCCAACAACATGATTCAACGTTTCTATCATTTTTAAAATTTCTTCAACACTTCCGATACTCTCTTTTACAAGATTTAATGATGTATCAGATGAGTTAATTACATCAAATGCATCTTTTTCAAGTTTCTCCTGTGAATCATCCAATCCATCTAAAATCTTAGATAACTCCATTACTAATTCTTTATCCATACCTGTTTCTCCCTGCACTCCATGTCTACACTCCAAACACGAATTGGATAGTATTCTGTACTATCATGCATTTCCTCTCTAAATAATAATAACCCTACATAAATATTTTTCGGCATTTATGGTAGATATAATTATATCATACTAAAGTACTAATGAAAATATTTTTTTCCAAGACTATCCTGAATTGCTAACATATGTAATAACAAAGCTTCTACTAACAGAAACGATGAACCAAACACAGATGCTTTGCTTTAGATCGTTCGGATTGACCATTTACCACATAATAAATGTAATATACGCAATAAAATAAACCAGACTGAACATTCATTACAGTCTGGTTTGTTCTCTATACTAATATAGTTTTCTAATCACACTTAACCATATGACAATTGCATACTATATAAACTAAATAAAAATATCCTTTAAATATAAGTAATTGCCTCATTCAAGTTCTTAACCCCAATAATCTTAATTTTATTACTGCTCTTAATGTTCTTAAGACTGACTTCCGGCATAATACAATAGGAAAATCCAAGTTTAATCGCTTCATTTACTCTCTGCTGTGGCTGACTTACAGCTCTTACTTCACCTGCAAGACCAACTTCTCCAAAAATGATCGTCTTAGGATCTATCTCCCTGTTCTTATAACTGGATACGATTGCCATTACAATCCCCAGATCCAGTGCAGGTTCATTTACTTTCAGACCACCGGCAATATTTACATAGGCATCACAGCCTGATAAATGCATTCCCACTCGTTTTTCCAGTACTGCCATTAAAAGATTTACTCTGTTATAGTCTGTTCCTGCTGCCGTTCTTCTTGGCATACCAAAATTAGAATCGCAGACAAGTGCCTGAATTTCGACCAGAAGTGGTCTGGTTCCTTCCATTAGACAGACTACAACAGAACCCGAGGCCCCTTCTGGTTTTCCACTTAACATGTACTCGGAAGGATTTTTAACTTCGACCAGGCCAGCCTCCTGCATTTCGAATACTCCAATCTCATTAGTAGAGCCAAAACGATTTTTGACACCTCTGAGTATTCTATAAGCTGCATTACGGTCTCCTTCAAAATAAAGAACTGTATCAACCATATGTTCAAGTACTCTAGGCCCTGCAACTACACCTTCCTTGGTAACATGTCCAACTATAAATATTGTAATTGAGAGTCCTTTAGCAAGCTGCATCAGGATTGAAGTCGATTCCCTGACCTGGCTGACACTACCTGGTGCGGAGCCTACCTGTTCACTATACATGGTCTGTATCGAGTCGATAATAACCACTTCCGGTTTTAACTCCTTTAATGTATTCTGAATCAGTTCCAGATTTGTCTCACAAAGCAGCTGCAGACAGTCTTCAAATTCACCAATTCGCTCTGCTCTTAATTTTATCTGTTTTAAAGACTCTTCTCCTGAAATATAAAGTACATTCTTTTTGGCCTGAGACAGTTTCTGACACATCTGTAATAATAGTGTTGATTTTCCTATTCCGGGGTCTCCTCCGACCAGAACAAGGGAACCCTCTACAATACCGCCACCAAGAACTCTGTCCAATTCTCCAATTCCCGTAGACAGCCTGGTTTTATCTTCTGTCGAAATTGCTGACAGACTCGAAGGCTTTGATCCTCCTAATCTAGAAATTCCTTCCGATATAACACCCTTTGTGGCATTTTTAGGTGCGACCGGTTCCTCTACAAATGAATTCCATGCTTTACATGCAGGACACTGCCCTGACCATTTTGAGGATTCATATCCACATTCTTTACAAAAGAATGCGCTCGTCTTTGCTTTTGCCATTTATTCTGCTCCTTACTACATGTATCCTGTCTATTCTTTGCCTTTCAAAACTGCTATATGCATAAATGCTGTCGTTTTCTAATTTATATGGGTAAGCCAAAAAGCAGCAAAACAATATTCACACCATATTATTTTACCTCTTTTTTATCTATTTTAAGACTGCACCCGTATAATCAGCAAGATATCTATCATATTTCTTATAAAAAAATATTCTATGGATCTGTCTGTAATCAGTTACCTAATTGCAGAACAGATTCATAGAATATAAAATCAGACTATCTGTTATTCATTACATTTTGTTACTTTGACTGGCACTGACTTATTTTCCCCAAGTTCAACGCTCAGTACGAGTTTTCCACCAAGATTTGTTTTCATCTTGCCAGCATCTTCAGTTCCAACAGTCACATCATACTGTGCACCTGTCTCAACTTCTAATGTAATCTGTGCATCTTCTGCACCTTCAACATGAAATGTAATGCCATCCTCTGTGATCTTCATATGATTAACGGCTGTACCCGGTACAGACTCATAAACGAACATTCCATTCTTTTCTAACTTCGTAATCTCATGAAAGGTCTTAACCTTATATGAATCACCATCATGTTCAAAATCTGATAATTTTGACTTTGTACTTAACTTATAGTTACCAAAACTTAAAGTTCCATCCGCTTCTGATCGAATCAACTCATTCACTACTGGCATCTAAGTGTCCTCCTAATCACATTATATCGTTCATACAGATAATATAATAATGATATACAAGGTATTGCTACTCTCCCTTGTAAATGTACTGTAAAATTTATATCAAATGTATAAATATATTATACAATACCTGCTCTTTTTTTTCTAGTGATTTAAGCCACGTTTTACAGAAAATTGTAATTTTTCGTCTTTATATGTCGCAACGACTTTATTCCCATTTTTTACTTTTCCCTGCAGAATTTCTTCAGCGAGTGCATCTTCAATATTATTCTGAATTGCACGGCGAAGAGGTCTGGCTCCGTATTTGGAATCATATCCTTTATCTACAATAAATTTCTTTGCTGATTCATCAAGTTCAATTGACAGTTTCATCTGTTCCATTGTCCTCTTATTGATTGTCTGCATCATAATCGTAACGATCTCACCGATCTGTTCCTTTGTCAGCATGTGGAATACGATAATTTCATCAATACGATTGATAAACTCAGGTTTAAAGAGTCTTTTGACTTCTTCCATTACCTTGCCCTTCATCATATCGTAGTTCTGCTTCTCTGTATTACCAGCACTGAATCCAAGCGTTTTTGGTGTAACAATATTTTCAGCTCCCGCATTAGAAGTCATAATGATGACCGTATTCTTAAAATCGACTACACGACCTGTAGAATCTGTAATATGACCATCATCAAGGACCTGCAGTAAAATATTGAATACGTCCGGATGCGCTTTTTCAATTTCATCAAAAAGAATAACTGAATAAGGATTTCTTCTTACTTTTTCACTAAGCTGTCCACCTTCATCATAGCCAACATATCCAGGAGGAGATCCAATGATCTTAGACACTGTATGTTTCTCCATATATTCAGACATATCAACTCTGATCAAAGCATTTTCGCTGCCGAACATTGCATCTGCAAGCGTTTTTGAAAGTTCTGTCTTACCAACACCCGTAGGTCCAAGGAAAAGGAATGATCCGATTGGACGCTTTGGATCTTTCAGGCCAACTCTGCCTCGTCTGATAGCCTTTGCAATGGATGTAACTGCTTCTTCCTGACCAATTACACGCTGATGCAGTGTATCTTCCAGCTGAAGAAGACGTTCTTTATCTCCCATGGCAAGTTTTTTGACTGGTATTTTAGTCCATGTTGATACAACATCTGCAATCTCATCTTCTCCTACCGATAAATCTGAGGAATTTTTCTCTTTCTCCCACTTATCCATCAGTTTCTGAAGACGATCTTCTTTCTTGCCCTGTTTCTTTTTAATTTCACCGGCATCTTCGTAAGCTTCCTTTTTGATCGCTTCTTCTTTATCCAGTTCCAGATTCTTGATCTCTTTCTGCAGCTTTTTGATTCCATCTGGCATCACATATGAATTCAAACGGATTCTTGAGGATGCTTCATCAATCAGATCGATTGCTTTGTCAGGTAAAAATCTATCATTAATATATCTCTTGGACATCTTAACTGCTGCAACGACTGCCTCATCTGTAATTGTTACTTTATGATGATCTTCGTAGCTTTTTCTAAGTCCTTTTAATATTTCAATTGCTTCATCCTCAGATGGCTCTTCTACACGAACCGGCTGGAATCTTCTTTCAAGTGCGGCATCTTTTTCAATATATTTACGATATTCTTCAATTGTTGTTGCACCAATCAGCTGAATCTCTCCTCTTGCAAGAGATGGCTTTAAGATATTAGAAGCGTCGATCGCACCTTCTGCACCACCTGCGCCGATGATCGTGTGCAATTCATCCAGGAATAAAAGAATCTTTCCATCATTTCTGACTTCTTCAATTACTTTTTTAATTCTTTCCTCAAATTCACCACGATATTTTGAACCAGCTACCATTCCAGACAGATCCAGAGTCAGCACTCGTTTTTCTTTTATGATGTCAGGAACATTGCCTTCAACGATCTTACTTGCAAGTCCTTCTGCGATTGCAGTCTTACCTACACCTGGTTCTCCGATCAGACATGGGTTATTCTTGGTTCTTCTTGTCAGTATCTGAACAACACGCTGAATTTCTTCTGTTCTTCCTATAACCGGGTCAAGTTTTCCTTCTCTGGCAAGCTGTGTCAGATCACGACTATACTGGTTCAGAGTCGCCGTTGCATTTTTATCTTTGCCACGCACTTTACCATTCTGAAAATCTTCCTTGTATTTATTTGCATCTTCTCCCATGGAGACCATAATATCGATATATAATTTTTTAATATTAACGCCTATTGTATTCAGGAGTCTGGTTGCAACACAATCTGTCTCTTTAATAATTGAAATCAGAATATGTTCTGTTCCAGTCAACTGTGCTTTAAATCTGACTGCTTCTTTTTCTGCATTTTCAAGGATTCTGACAGCTCTTGGTGTATAGCTGTGAGGATCTTTTACATTTACTGCACCCTCTGGTGCAATTAACTGATTGACCAGTTCTATTACCTTTTCATCAGTTACTCCATGTTTTAAAAGTACTGCAGAAGCCAGGCTTTCCTGTGTTCTGATCAATCCGATCAGAATATGCTCTGTTCCAACATAACTGTGTTTCAGTTCTGCAGCAACTTCACTGGCACTTACAAGTGCTTCTTCTGCTTTCTTCGTAAATCTGCTCTGCATATAATTATTTCCTTTCAGGTTATTTGCCCAAATATTCAGGCTTTATAATTATAATTGTATCTGAGCATGCCGTTACCCGGCATGTCATCTTTCTCTTACTGGATCACCGGAAGATTCTGCCTGATAAAGTTTGCTCGTTCCATATCAAGATCCTCTTCTGATAATTCTCTTCCTGCAATCAAATGCAGGTTCGCTGGCTGTATTCCAATTACCATATTATAAGCGGAAAATGGCTGTTTGTCAGCAACTTCCAAAAGTCCCTGCGCAATGCCCATCCTTAATTCAGACAATAGCACCATCGCATCTTTAAATGAAATCTTTCTCGCATATTTCAGGACTCCATAAGACCGGTAGACCGCATCTTGGGCTGTCATAAAACGCCTATTAATATACTGCTTTCTGGCCGCCCGCTCCTGATCAACAATCTGATAAACGATATTTGTCAGATTATCTATTATCTCCTGTTCTGAATACCCCAGAGTGACCTGGTTCGAGATCTGATAAATATCTCCAATGACTTTGTTTCCATCGCTATAGATTCCTCTGATATTCAGCCCAAATCTGCCTACCTCTGAGACAAGACTATTGAGCTTGCCAGTTCCTGTCAGTGCCGGCAGATGCAACATATAGGATGCCCGCATTCCTGTTCCTACATTGGAAGGACAAGTCGTCAGATATCCATATTTGTTATCATATGCATATTCTATCACATTACTGATTAAATCGTCTATCTTATCTGCGTTTTTATACGCTCTTCCAATATCGCTGCCTTCCACAAAAGACTGTATCCGAATATGATCTTCTTCATTGACCATAATCGCTATATCTTCTTCAGGCGACACCATTCCTGCTGCTATTTTCTGATTCATAAGAAATGGACTGATCACATGACGTTCCGTCATAGCAACTTTTCTATAATCGTCCAGATTCTTAAAGTTAAATTTCGAATATCCGGACAGTTCTGGAATCGTAGTAATCTGACTCATTACATACTCTGTCATTTTTTCTGCGTCGGCATCTTCCAGTTTCAGCGAAAAATTATACTCAGAAAGATTTCTCGCAAGACGTACTCTGCTTGAAATAACAACATCACTGTTACTGCCTTCTTTTTCAAACCATCTAAGCATCCTGCTCACCCTTTCCTTTTAATTCTTTTATCTGATCTCTGTACATTGCCGCATCTTCAAAGTTCTCCAATGTGACTGCTTCTTTCAGCTTCGCCTCAAGTGTTCTGATTTCCATCTGCTGGTCAGCCTGGGCATCCTGTGGCTCCTGCACTTCCTTCATCACGTATTTCTTCCCTGCATGTTGCGTATTTCCATGAATTTTCTTCATGTTCTCCTCAATCAGTGGGGCAAAGACATGATAACATTCTGCGCATCCAAATTTACCTACCCGTGTAAATTCAGCATAATTCATTCCACATTTTGGACATATTACGTGTTCCATCGGACCAGACTGCTCCAGTTCATTATCTGAAGCTGTATTAGAAGACAAAAGTCCCGTCAGCAGTTTTGCAAATGGGAAATCATGATTTAGCATATCTGCATAATACCCAAGATTTAACTCTTTTGCACATGCACTGCACAAATGATGCTCATTGCGCACACCATTTACGATTTCTGTGTAATGTATAGTAGCTTCATTTTCATTGCAATGTTCGCATAACAATTTTCATCAACCTTCTTTCAAATAAAAAGCTGTTATCTGCTCTTATATACGACCTGAATACTCATCTATGATATTGTCAACCACCTGATGGATCTCCTCAGGACTGATATTTTTGCACATTGCCTGTGCAATGATCACATGCAGTTCTTTTACAAGGTTATTCATTGCATTCATCTTGTCAATATCAATATCGATGACTGCTCCCCGTCTGCGGTCAAGCTTAATATATCCTTCCTGCTTTAGGACCGCATACGCCTTATTGACTGTATGCATATTGATTCCGATATTTTCTGCCAGCTGTCTGACCGAGGGAAGACTTTCACCCTCCTGGATCTGAGCTGTTGCAATCCCATAAATGATCTGATTTTTCAACTGTATATAAAGAGCTTCCTCACTATTAAAATCAATAGTTACAAGCATACCGAACCACCTTTCAGAATCCAAGTTATAGTTGTTATATGTATAATATAACAACAGTTTTTGCTTGTCAATACGGGATTCCGATTCCTGAAATCACTCTTTTTTCATTCTATTCTGCTCTCTCTTCAGAACAAAATGAAAATCAGGCAGAAAAAATACATTTTTCTGCATTCTTTCTGCCTGTTATTTATTAGTATATTCCTTTTTTCTTACATAAGAACAATGGACTAAAATATGATGCACCTGCAGCGATCAATGCTACTGCTACTGCAATCAGATTTCTGGATGTGATCGTCATGAACAGATCATAGATTACTCTGACCACAACTCCCATCACCAGTGCGCACCCCAGTGGTATTAAAAACGTTGACTTTATTTCCTGTCTATATCCGATATAATTTTTAAGCGATATCATATTCAGAATATAGATCAGAACAGGAAAGCTCGCACTACCAATGACAAGTGCATAAATACCAAGTTTTGTTGTTACCAACAGTACCCACACAAGAATTATATGAATGATCAGTGATATGCATGCATGGATCACTGGAATATTCATTTTATCAATTCCCTGCAGTGCTGTACTTGTTACCGTCGATAATGTATAGAATATTACGGCAATTGCACCGATCTTTAACATCGTTCCACCCTGTACACTGTTGTAACTTGGGAAAAGAAGCTGGATGACCGGCTGTCCAAGCACAATAAATCCTACAAATGAAGGCATTGCAATCATCATATTCGCTTTTACCGTTGCTGACACCTTGGCATGGATTTCTTCAAAAAATCCCTTGGTCTTGGATGCAACAATACTTGGTAACATTGAGGACGACATCGCTGATGCCACGCCCATAGGAAGACTGATCAGGATCATATAGCTGGAATTATAGTTACCAATATCTCTTACTACCTGAGATGGATCCGTTCCAATCCCATTCATGATCTTTGAAAACATGATATCATCGATTGTTGCACTGATCTGATAAAATGTCTGACTTAAAATAATCGGGATCATAGTAATAACGATCAGTTTAAATATCGACTGATAATCTTCGCCTATACTATATTGGTCACGCTGCATCTTCTTCCTAAAGACCGGCCTGTATAGAATATAGACAAAAACAAGAAATAACAGTGCTGTCAGTGCTCCCATGGCTGTACCAAGTGTTCCACCTGCTGCCCCAAAGGCGCCTGCATTAGCAGAGTCCTTAAATGTCTTCATCAGCATATACGCTGCGAAAACACTGACACAGGCATTGACGATCTGTTCAAGCAACTGTGAAACAGCTGTAGGAATCATCGTTCCTTGGCCCTGATAAAAGCCACGGAAGACGCCCATTACTGCAACGATAAATATTGTTGGTGCAAGTACCCTAAGCGGTACTGCAATTCCAGGATACTGATAAATATATTTTTCCAGAACATCTGCGCCAAAAAATACAAGAAGCGCTGCGATACCTCCGGATGTTAATGAGATAATGATAGAAGACACAAATACTTTATGTGCATCTTTATATCTTCTGTTGGAATATCTGGCCGAAACCAGCTTGGATACTGCCATTGGCAATCCATAAGAAGACAGTACCAGTACGATATTGTAAATATTAAACGCAACACTGTAAATACCATTTCCTTCGCTGCCAATAATATTTACCATAGGTATTCTGTATAACATTCCGATAATTCTTACCAGGATGCCCGCAAAGGCCAGTATACCACCATGTAATATAAAATTTCGAGTAAGCTTTTTTTCTCCCATCTTATGCCCTTCTGACTAATTAATCGTAAAGTCCGCTAAATACCATCCACTACCTGTTTTTACAAATGTGTAGATCATATTGGTATTGTAAGTTTTATCACCATCGCCCCAGTTTACATATAGATCGAAGTTGATCTCGCAGGAATAACAGTCATCAGAATATTTTACCGCATTGCTGATACTCTGATTTCTAAATTCATATGTATATTTCTTTCCATAGAGGAAAGCCCAGATTCCAGGTATGTTACTTACTTTGTTTTTCGCATTACCAATCAGGTATTTGCTAAGTTCCTCCAGTGTTCCCCGGTTAATAATATATTTGCCATATGCTTCATTAATGCTATTAATTAAATCCATATGTGCATCAATAAATGTATCATCCTGAGGATAACTGATTGTAAATTGGTTATCTTTTTTTGTTACTGAAAGGCTGACACCATTGAGTGTCGCAGTAATCTGCGGTTCTGATATCATACCATCTATTGTGTACACTACATTCTTTGGCTGTTTCACATAATTCGATACGTCTTTTACCGGATCGATTGCCACATTTTTTTCCGTTATATATTGCTCTGTGACACCAATTCCATTGATCTGGACCGATGCCCCAGTTGGAGCACTAATTGTAAATGTAGTTTTATCAGTTGCCACTCCATCAAACACAAGTGACGCCATTTTCCATTCCGTAAATTTATGTGCATTCTTTCCATTCTCTTCCAGTGAGACTTTCGCTATATTATGCTCACCAGCTGTCACTTCATATACAGGTGTTGTACTTGTATATTCACCATTGACTCTCTGATAGGAAAGTCCATTATCTGCGATCAATTCTTTCAGATTATCTGTAATTGAATCTTCTGACTCGAACGCACTTGTAATCTCTGCGTACTGCTGCAATGTTGCAGGCATGTTTTCATCCGAGAACATCTTCATGACCTGATCCATTGTATGGGCAGGCATACTGCTCTCGTAATCTTTCAGCAGTCCATAGAGCAACACCAGTACTACAATTATAACAGCTATGAGTATTCCCGTATATGTAAGTAAAAATACAGAGAATTTATTCAGTCTGCGTCTTTTTCTCTTCTGCATCCTAATTCACACCTCCTACAAGAAATGAAGTAGGACATTTTCTAGGTCCTACCGGTGAATACGGCGTATTGATTACCTCACCATTGTAGAACATCTGCGTCGATGTTCCGCCATCCATTGTAGAAGCATTTACTGCCCCATACTGTTGCATAACATCGAGTAGATCCGCAAAAGATGCACCCAGACTGTTTGCCTGTCTTCCGTCAACTACCAGAAGAAGAATTGCTCCATCTGCACGTTGTCCGATCGCTGTTCGGGGATTCAGTCCGCCGCCTATTCCACCGACATTCTGTGCTTCCCCATTAATGATCAGAAATGGACCTATGCTATCACTAACACTGACGCAATCACGAATTCCGAGATCCTTCGCCTGCTGTCCGTTCATATTTCCAACCACAAGGATATTGTCATTGGTAATTCCAGTCACATGCCATGTCTTATCAGGGTCGCCATTTGTGATTTCTCCATTTGTCATGACCAATCCGACTGGCATCGCTGTATATGTAGTTCCTCCATCCACAAATTCACCGGCGTTTACACCCGCAACTGCATTGTACCTGGATGCTATATCAGAAACGACCATACCATCCCCCTCTGTAAATTCAGGGACAGTTCCAACGAATACTCTGGACGGATCTTTTACAATCATTAATTTACCCCTGTAGGTTGAACCTTTTATATCTACGACCTGAATTGCATCTTCCTGAGAAGATGTATCAGCTGAAGCACCTGCTGACACTTCAACAAGATTCGTATTTGTGATTTCATCCGTATCCTGAATGGAATTCTCTGCTATGATCTCTTTGATCTGATCCTCAGAAAAGAACCAGTTTGCCAGAAAACCCATAGCACTGGTCTCTCTTACTGACATTACGAACAGATTTTTTGCAGTTGGTGATGGCCCATATACAAGCATGCACATAACTGCGTACAGCCCGCCAAATAAAAGCACAAGGGTAACACCAAGTGTAACCAGAACTCTTTGAATATAAGTTCTTTTTTTCGTTTTATGTTTTTTTGTATGGCCATGTGCAGCTGCAACTGTTCTGCCCTTCACATGGTTTCTCTTATTGCTGCTTCTGTGAATATTATCGTGGGAAGCTCTTTTCCCGAAATTTTCCTGCCGTATCGAGAATTCATTTTCTGCTGAGGATGTATGTTGGTTCAAAGAGGTATGTTTCCTGCCTGCCCTTTTTACAGATTTACCTGCTGCTTCGGACATGCTTTCCCTCTCTATCATTTTATCTATCTTGTCATCCACGACCGTTCCTCCTTACTGTAACTTTCTTGTTTCCACTAACGAAACACCCATCTTCTCTGGATCTGAAAACTGATCAGGAAGAGTACTGTGTCAACAATAGCTTTTGCTACAACAGTAAGAACACCGCCGAGTGCAAGCATTGCAGTCACTGCATATACGCATACATAAGAGACTGCCAGCTGGCAAACACACAGAATATAATATTTTACAAGCGATCTTTTAACCGGGCCCTGTGACCTGAATACCGCTTTCCTGTTAAATGTATAATTACAAAGTGATGAAATAACTCTGGCACCGACTGTTGCGATCAGAATCGTAGTCGCCCTTTCCAGGCTGCCCGCCAGTATCTCCAGAATTGTAAATGCGACAAGATCTATAACTGCCGACATGACCGAGCCCAGCAGAAACCGAAGAATCACACCATAAATCTTAATTGAATCTTTAATTGGATTAAAATGCGTTGAAGCATTTTCTTCAATATACACTGTCTGAATGGATACCTCATCAAAACTGATATGATATTCTTTCAATGCAAGCAGCATATTGGTCTCGTATTCGAATCTTTCGCCCTTTATCGAACAGAAATCGGGCAGGAACTGATTGGGAATGGCCCGCAGACCTGTCTGCGTATCACTGATATTCAATCCACATGCAAACTTAAACACAAAGCTTGTACAGCGATTGCCCATTCTGCTTTTTGCCGGTACATCATCTCCTGAAAAATCTCTGACGCCAAGAACTACATGATTTTTATTCTGAACCATGACCTGTGCGCAATGAAGGATATCCTCTGCCTTATGCTGATTATCACCATCTACGGTAACAACTCCATCAATATCCTTTCTATTGTTGATACAGTATTCAAATGCTGTTTTCAATGCACGCCCTTTTCCCTTGTTTTCATTGTGATTCAAAACGACACACTGAGGTTTTGTGGCTACATACTGAAAAGGTTCCATATGTGCTTTATCACTACCATCATTGACCAGGATAATATCTTCAAATCCTGTTTCAATCAGAGAATCCACGACTTTCTTTAACTTTTCATCCGGATTCAGTGACGGTATTATAACTGATACTTTCATTACTACATATCCTTACCTTTCACTTCTTTAATAAACATTTTTTTACAGTCTATCCATAATATTATATCAAAACTTTTTATTATGCAACCTGTTTATTTGACACCTTTGACAGAGACTTTTCTAACATGGACAATATGTGGCTAATCCTTTTTTCACTTTTCACTTTATTTTTTTCATTTATCTGTAACACATTTTCACCTACCCACATACTATTAAGTGTAAATAATTTTTGGAGGAACCAAAATGAGTGATTTAGCAGCAACAAACTGTGGTGGAGGCTGCAACAGCGGATGTGGATGTAACGGAAACAACTGGGGAGGAAACAATTCATGTATCTGGATCATCCTTATCTTACTTCTCTGTGGAGGCTGCGGTAACAACGGCTTTGGCGGATGTGACGATGGATGTGGTTGCGACAATGGATTCGGTGGCAACAATTGTTGCCTCATTATCATCATCCTTCTGTTCTGCTGTGGTGGATGCAACTAATTATTAATCAATCGGAAATGGGGCTGTGCCAGATGGTGCAGCCTTTTTTAAAGGCTATTTTTACTGTGGAGCTACTTGCCACAGGTAGTTAGCTCCACACTCTCATTCCATCAAATATATGCACTCAATACGATTTCTTCCAGCTCCAGATTTTCATCTTCATGTTTTTCCGTCTTCTTTATCTTTTTCGAACAGCAATCCTGATCTATTTCATATACTGCATTTCCATCAATAATATATTTACCATCCATGTTCTTTCCTCACTTTAATCGTAATTCTATATTAATAGATTATCCTTTTTTTATAAAATTGTTACTGTTTCCCGTATGCCCTGGCATCTACAGCTTGTTTTTAGCATACTTTATGTACCCGAACCATATATTTAGTATATAAATTTACAGGAGGCTGTCATGGATTATGAGGAATTACCTTTGACGGAGTTCGATCAGGAAACCCTGTCAGAATCTACACAGATGACAAAAGCTCTGATACCATTTCTGAACTTTCAGATGCAAAAGACCCTCTCAATCATTATCCGCTTTCAGGAACTCATGCAGACCATTGATTATTTTAAAAAGCCTATTCACCAGACCAGTGGCAGCGTCTTTCATAAAAGCGATGTTTCCATGGATGAAATACTGAAAGCCGTCGGCCATTACTGTGGAAAATCCTACGCAAAAAATTTTGATATGATTCTAAATATTATGAAAATGTCAAATGTGGTCAATATGTACAAGGATATGGAACAGAATCCTGACTTTTCCAATATTATCAACGCTGTCAAAGGAATGGGCGGCTTTGAAAATGATACAGATGGTAGTTCCGATTCCAGCATGCACTCCTCAGATACCACAAAAAAAGAATCTGCTGATATGCCCCATCCTGGCAATGCCTTCAGAAAGGAATCGCAGGCACAGACTGCTTCTTCCGGCCAAGAACGTTTTAACAGTGAAGCAAAAAGCAGTACAAATAATTCAAACAAGACAGCTGACAATCACAATTCAAGTGGATTTGACAGCCTCTTAAACAACCCTCTTATAAGTGGCATGCTCAACAAAGGTGGGCAACAGGACCTGGTAAAAAAATACATGGATGAACTTGATAAAATTGATTTCGAACATCCTGAGAACATCCCTGATGATACTGATGATGCAGTATGACTGATAAAGCAGTATGATCTGTGCTCTACAGGCTGATTTCTCTGATAGAATATCTATTATATTTTTTCTCGTAGAATGGAGGTTTCTATGAATAATAAGAATTTAAAAATCGATCCAAGAAAACTGGCGCTCATTAATGAAGTTCAGAAAATGGCGAAGGGCAAATCGATGGATGAAGCTCTTCCACTTGTTATGGCAGCCAGCCAGAAATGTAAAAACATGGGCATGAGCTTTAACCAGGACGAAATGGGAATGATCATTGACAGCCTGAAAGCAAGCGCCACCCCTGCTGAAAGAAAAAGAATCGATATGATGGTCAATATGATGAATATCATGAAAAACTAACTGTGTAATAAATCAATAAAAAAAGCGTATTGCTTCCAGATTCATCTATCTGAAAGGCAATGCGCTTTTTTACGGCCCTAAAATCATCTGCCGAATTTTACATATTCTTTTATATTTTCACTATGCCATTTGTGTTCGCCATCAAAAAGGTCCTGTTTGACCAGTTCCTCTGCATTCATAACTGCATAAGCCTTTCTGATGATCTCGACCTGTTCTACTGCATTGATCACGCCTCTTTTTCCATTCAGGTGATCCTGTCTGCATGACTGTATGATCAATGGTCTTGGTGCAATCAGTGCTCCGATATCACCACAGTCATAATTTTCCCATAAATGTGGTATATAATTACAACTGCAATTATTATTTAGCTCCAGAAGGGAATCTTTAAATCCATACATATAGCCGCTGATAACAGCCTTGGTAATACGATCATCAAGTGCTGTAAGCCACAATGTCTGCATTCCACCACCTGAAAAGCCGAGACAGGAAATATTACTGCTGTTCCATTCATCCCGTTCGTAAATGTAGTCGATCAAACGCATGAGATCCCAAGTACACATTCCTATAACCGTCTGTCCAAGAGGCTCTGCCATATGCGCGAGATTAAAGCAGGAATTCTTAAAGAAATCTTCGTCTGCCTGAATATTTAAATCTCTTCGCTCTCCAAATCCCCGACTATCAGGGCACAGTGCCACATAGCCAAGTTTTGCAAGCTGCATTCCATAATCATAATTAAATACTTCAATCTGTTTGTCAATTTCCGGATATCCCTTTACACCAGCAATGCTGTATTTTCCTCCACCCATATGACCACATGGAGCTATATAACATTCTGCTTCTTTGTTATTCTGGCATTTTTCAGGAATTAGAATGAACATTGGCATCCAGACATCAGGTTCTACCTGAATCAAAACTTTTTCCCTTGTAATTCCATCCTCCACGATCACTTTCTCTTCCACGATCGGTTTCAGCGGACACATTTCCATTCTGTCCAGACCTATCAGTTCTATCAGCTTTCTTCTTGTTCTGTCTTTCCATCCAAGATATTCTTCTTTTGTCTCTGCTTTCAGTCCATTTCTTCTTGCGTATTTGTCGAATACCCGGCTCATATGTGTAACTGAAGTGTAGAAACGGTTAATGCCGTATTTGCTTTCCATTTTTAACCTCTTTTCGGTATCTGGCTGCAGCAAATAACAGATATTCTATACTGTTACTACGATTCCTCCATCATTTGCATACATACTGCTTACTCCTGCAGTGTCCACAATACTGATCTTTTTTAATTTCATAACTTTTTCAATGGCCTCTTTTACATAAACCGCTCTGTCATAATTATTGCAGTGTGCAATCATCATCACTTTATTTTCTGAATTAACCGTTCTGGATTTGATTGCATCTACCATTTTCAGGAGCGCCTTATTAATGCCACGTGCCTGATCAAGTTTGATGATCTTACCATGCTCTGAAGACATCACTGGTTTAATAGAAAGAGCACTTGCAATAATTGCCTGAAGATTTGTGAGTCTACCATTCTTACGCAGAGTATCAAGTGTTTCAATCACGAAAAATGTCTGCATGCTTTCAATATATTCATTCACTTTTGCAACAACATCTTCAAACGCCAATCCCTGCTCTGCATATTCCTGGATCTTACCTGCAACAAGTGCTTCCCCACAGGATGCAGAAAGAGAATCAAATACATAGACATGGTTCGCACCATTTTCTTCATAATATAACTGTTTTGCAAGATTTGCACTGTTATTACTACCACTTAACTCTGAAGAAAGTGTTACTACATAAACATCTGTATCTTTCTCCATAAATTCATTCATATATCGTTCAGGGGAAGGACACGCCGATTTCGGACAATCCTTGCTCGCTTTTACTCTTTTTAAAAAATCTGCCTGATCAAATGTTTCATCATCTATAATACTATAATCATCAACAATCAATGTCAACGGTACAATCGAATAATGCGCATCTTTTCTTGCGTCTGCTGTTAAATCACAACAACTGTCTACAACTATTTTATAGTTCATTACTATTTCCTCCATTAATGACTTCAAGTTCATATGGTTATTAATACTATATGATAATAACATACATTACTACGAATGCAAAGATTTTTTTCACATTTCACAAAAAAACCATTTTTTTCTTTTAGATGTATAATTCATCCTTTCCTCTCTATTTTTTCCTATAATGTTCAGAACCATTCATACAGCGGAAAAATCGGTATTTTTCTGTTCATCTGACTGTGAATGAATTACTGACTCGCTGCTTTGCTTCTATTCAAATGTCATTTCTAATCAAATCTCATTCCTAAAGTTTGCTATTGCTTTCCGTTATTCTGTCGTTTAAAATAAATGTAACGATTTTTAGCCGGATCCTTTTTTCCGGTCTTAACAGGAGGGGCCATGATAGCACTTAAAATAACTGACACAAAGACATTTATGTCAAAACTTCTTATTAAAGATACTTTTCATGATTTCAGTCTGACAGAAGCTGAAATCACTACTTTTTCCACTCTTAAAATTGATGGTTCCATAAATAAAGCATTTTATACCGCTGAAGAACTAGAAGCACTTGGTGACCAGCCTTTCGCTACCTGGAAACAGATTCAACCATACTGTTTCAATTTTGTAAAAGGAACTAAGACCCCAACTTCCATGAAACTGATCTATGCGCTGCCTGCCGGCGAAGTAACCAGACTCCTCACCGAAAATGGACTGTCCTATTCAATTTCTGATATAGAAGGATTATTCCTTAATTTTAAATATGCAGACGGAGGTGTCAGCTGCATTACCGGAACTTCAGTCAGATTTTTCACAATGGATAAATCCTTAGATCATGCCCTGGATGCTTACACCAGAAAATTTTTATTAAATGCAGGCATTGATTTTGAAGAAGAATAGCGAGAAAAAATAAATATTCCGTAATCGGGTAGGAGGTAAATAATTATTTTATTTACCGTCCTCCCACACCACCGTAC
>CAJMQE010000071.1 GCA_905215405.1 uncultured bacterium | reverse complement strand
CCCACACCACATTTTCTGTGATGTGAGACTTTCTTAACTTAATGCCATTGAGACAGATATCGTAAGCTTTTAAATAATATTGAAATGCAGGCGGTATTTGAAAAATCAGAAGAAACCATCTGGGAATGCAGGAACTGCGGACACCTTGTAATGGGTAAAAAAGCACCAGATGTATGTCCTGTCTGTAAACATCCAAAGAGCTATTTTGAAGTTAGAAAAGAAAATTATTAACGATCGGACCGCAAAGGTCTGGATAAAATAATTTATATGTACTTAGCGAAAAAAGATGTTTTAAAATATACAGAAGAATTTATGTAAGATACTAAGGAGAAACAAGATGAGTAGCAACAGAAAAACATTCTACGAAGAGATGCATTTCAATGACTATGCATATGCAATGGATAAGAAGAGAGAATCAGAGGAATTACTAGAGCAGAGCGGACAGATTCGTTTACTGGCTATTATAGGCACGGTATGTGGACTGCTTAGTTTTATGGGCGTTACTGCAATTGCAGCATTTGCTATTTCAATACTCTGCTATCAGAAGATCGGTGGATTTTCAGTAGCAGCACGTTGGGCAAAGAACTTAGCCGTATGGGGCTGGATCATTGCACCATTTCCTTTTGATCTGATTACTTTTCCAATCGTATTTATCTACGCATTTTTAGCACTGTTGTTTTTACCATATTTTGTAGTACACAGCTATCGTAAACAATTAAGAAAGACAATTGATGAGGCAGATGAGTATTTAAAATATTGTGAACCACGTAAGGTCGTTTACGAAGAATAGGAAATTTCTTGCAATGTCTTTGAAAGGATATCATTTATCTGGAAGACAGAAAAATTGTGGAATATTATGAAAATAGGCAGAGCGCTAAGCTCTGCCTATTTTGTCGTTCTAATATTCTGGTCCAGGATTGAGAACAATTGCTCTTTTTTGTCGATTGCATACCGCTGTTTTATAATAGGACTTCCTATTGTAGAGTAGTAGGTGATCATGAGCACGTTTTTTTCTTCTATTTTTGCATATCCGAGCTTTTCCCATGAATAGGTCTCAAGGCCTCTGCTCAATATGGTCAGGCCATCACCAGTGATCCCCTGTTTATAAAACATTGCAAGCATCGTGGTGATTGCAAGTATTGCATAGAGATAATCCAGAAATGTACCTGCAAAAAGATAAGTGATGCAAAGCAAAACTAGGACACCTGCGGTAACTACTATTTTTTCAAAGGTACTCTTTTTGGTTGGAACGAGAAGTTTTTTAATCAGAACGATCTGTTTTACGAAAATCAAACAGAATAATAGGATCATAATACATTTAAGCAACAATTTCTTTTCTCCTTGTAAATGGTTTTATTGTTGAAAGTAACAGAATCACGAATAATAACAAACAGCGTGACTAGGTAAAAAAACAGCATCTTGTTGTAAGGCGCTGCATCTCTATGTATAGAATTCCAATGTTAAGATAAGTAATATAATCGGGGTGACGTGATTCGAACACGCGACCTCATCGTCCCGAACGATGCGCTCTAGCCAAGCTGAGCCACACCCCGCTGATTTCCAGTATATACCTGTTAATTTTAGATTTCAATAGGCCAGTTTGGAAATCGTAAAACAAAATTCGACTCTGTATGGGACATATAATTGGATGCGATGTAAAATCTTTGTAAATATGATACAATAATAAATACATGGGATAAGATGGAATTCCATGTGTCTTAGAGAAAGGAATTATTGTAGTATGGCAGTAGATTTTAACAAAGGAAAAGTGTGGAAAAATATCATTTTGCAGGCAGTTCCTTTAACATTGGCACAACTGGTACAGTTGCTTTATAACGTAATAGACCGAATTTATATTGGACATCTTCCGGGAACAGACAGTCTGGCGCTGACAGGTATTGGACTGACGTTTCCACTGACGACATTCATTGCGGCATTTACATTTCTTTTTGGAAGCGGCGGCACGCCACTGTTTTCCATTGCACGTGGAGCAAATGAAGAGAAGAAGGCAGAAAAGATCCTGGGAAATGTGTTTTCGCTTCTTCTTGGAAGTTCATTTCTGATCTTTGCGCTCTGTTATCTTTTTCGCAGGCCGGTATTGTATCTGTTCGGCGCAAGTGATGCATCTTATGGATATGCAGATGCGTATCTGCAGATTTATTTGTTCGGTACCACATTTTCCATGTTGAGCACAGGTCTGAATGGCTTTATCAACGCACAGGGATTCCCTCAAAAAGGGATGCTGACAACGATGATCGGAGCACTGTTAAATATTGTACTGGACCCACTTTTTATTTTTGTGTTTGGAATGGGTGTCCGTGGTGCAGCACTGGCAACTATTATCAGTCAGGGTGTATCAGCAGTCTGGGTACTGCATTTTCTGACAAGTAAAAAGGCGCTGTTACATTTGAAAAAAGAGAACTTTAAGGTGGACTTTAAACTGGCAAAAGAAATAACAGCACTTGGTATGGCTGGGTTTATCATGCAGGGTACGAACTGTCTGGTACAGGTGGTCTGCAATGCGACACTGCGTACTTATGGCGGAGATGTCTATGTCGGAGTCATGACTGTTTTAAATTCTGTCAGAGAAATTCTGTCGCTTCCAATTCAGGGTCTGACAAGCGGTTCCCAGCCAGTACTTGGATTTGATTATGGAGCAAAGCAGTATGGCAGGGTCAGACAGGGCATTCGGTTTACCGCAGTGATCGGTACGCTTTACACAGCTGTCATGTGGATGATCATTATCATTTTTCCAAAGTTTTTTATTTCCATATTTTCCAGTGATGCAGAGCTGATTCGTGTAGGTGCACAGGCAATTCAACTGTACTTTTTTGGATTTTTCTTTATGTCCTTTCAGTTCGCTGGTCAGTCAACCTTTACGGCACTTGGAAAATCGAAAAATGCAATCTTTTTCTCCCTGTTAAGAAAGGCGGTCATTGTAGCACCACTGACAATTTTGCTTCCAAAGATAGCAAATCTTGGTGTCAACGGTGTCTTTATAGCAGAGCCGATTTCCAATGCAATTGGCGGTCTGGCATGCTTTATTACAATGTGGATCGTTGTTTATAAAAAACTTGGACAGCTTGAAAAAAATGCTTAAGAAAACTTTTTGAACCATTAGATAAGTAGTAAAAAACATAGGATTGGTGTACAATACATAGTGAAAACAGTCTGTAATTAAATAGCAAGCGGAAATAAAAATGAAACGAAAAAGTTATACTGTTTTCAATTTTCAATACATTGAATCATAGGAAATGGGAGGCACAGCGATGACACTGATTAATAAGCAAAAAGTATTAAATGGAGTTGGTAAAGCTGTAGACGTAACAAATGATGCAGCGTATAAAGCAGGTAAGTTTGTGAAGGACAAAGAAATCGACAAAAAAGCGGAAGCCGTCATTAATAAAACAGAAAATTTCGTTAAGGACAAACAGCTGGATGTGAAAGCAGCAGCTGCAGTTCATAAGACGAAAGATTTTATCAAAGAGCAGGAGATCGATCAGAAATTTGATCAGGCAAAAAATTCTGTTGAAAGCGGCATCAAGAAAGCTGGAGATAGCATCAGTAGTGCATTTCACAAGATGAAATAAAGAATAAATTTTGCGGCTTGGGTTACTAATTAACCTCAGGGAATATTTAGAATAATAAATATAGGAAAATTGAACTAGTGCTGCAAAAAAGGAATTGTTACGTCAAAATGTTATGATTCCCCTTAAGTAGATTGATTGGTAAATAACCAGAATTTATTTAAGGGGAATTTTTATGCAAGAAAAGAAAATAATCTATATACTTTCAAACACAGATTATAGTATAGAAATTATTGGATAAAACCTAGTGAAGATATATTAAATTACCAGGCGTTTTCATAAAGATTTACTAAAAAAGGTACATTTTATCAGTAGCTGAGAAATTTTTAATGATTAAACTTGTAGTATTGTTTTTGCCTGGTAAAAAATTAAAAAAGCGAGTATTATTAAGCAGTGAGAACGATTTTAAAAACATAAATGGGATAAAATCGTTGGATGAATAACAACATGAGATGTATTGAAATGAATCATCACATGATGTTGACAAGCATTTAGAATCGATGAATAACAACATGAGATGTATTGAAATGACTCACAAGTGCAACAGACGTTATTATTTCAACTGATGAATAACAACATGAGATGTATTGAAATAATTAAGAATTGATAATAAAAATAGGTGGTTTATGATGAATAACAACATGAGATGTATTGAAATTCCGCAAGCTTTTCACTGACTATAGGCTCTACGGCTGATGAATAACAACATGAGATGTATTGAAATGTTTAACGATTAAAAGAATAATATCTTCTAACACCGATGAATAACAACATGAGATGTATTGAAATTTAATTCCACAAGAGAACGAAGCGAAGCATTACTTGATGAATAACAACATGAGATGTATTGAAATTATTCGTAGTCTAATGTAGGTGGTTTCTTATCCCGATGAATAACAACATGAGATGTATTGAAATAATGGTAATTTCCTTGAACCTGATAACCCAGAAAGATGAATAACAACATGAGATGTATTGAAATACGTATTTTCTGCTGTATTCTGATGGGTTCTTTGACGATGAATAACAACATGAGATGTATTGAAATGATGAAAGCGCACCAAGACGATGCCAGATTTACGGGATGAATAACAACATGAGATGTATTGAAATCCTATTCCCCCTACGCTTGATATTGTCAAGCGTGGATGAATAACAACATGAGATGTATTGAAATTAAGTTGCATTATCATACAGGATCTTTGTTGCATAGATGAATAACAACATGAGATGTATTGAAATGTTGTTACTGTTTGCATTGTTATCACTTCCTTTCTAGATGAATAACAACATGAGATGTATTGAAATTAATTCAGATAAACTCAGGCGGCGGTGATGTTGGAGATGAATAACAACATGAGATGTATTGAAATCAAATGAGAAGATACTAGAAAAAGCACAGGAAATGATGAATAACAACATGAGATGTATTGAAATGGGAACGCAGAATCCGATCTAACAAGTAGCTTTAGATGAATAACAACATGAGATGTATTGAAATGCCATGGTTGAAAGCTTAGATGTTGCAAAGGTAAACGATGAATAACAACATGAGATGTATTGAAATACACCGATTCCAATGTGATACTTTTGCTTGATTGGGATGAATAACAACATGAGATGTATTGAAATAGATACAGACTGGGCAGAGTTTGTCATGGATGTGGATGAATAACAACATGAGATGTATTGAAATTCTGTTATGATTGATAGCCTTAAAAAAGCTGGATAGATGAATAACAACATGAGATGTATTGAAATTTCTTATCTGCAGCAAGTGATATGAAAGATGATAAGATGAATAACAACATGAGATGTATTGAAAAAAAATAGTTCCAATCCTGCAGATGCAATATTTCTGATGAATAACTTATTTACAATAGTAAGAAGATAATTATTATATTTCAAATATTTACAAAATATAGCTGAAATTGTATAATATAATTTAGATTTAATTAAAATATTATTGATAAACTATAACAAAATATTTGCTTTTTAATAATATTTTATAATATGTTGATACTCAATAAACTTCAACATATTAGTGGTTATCGAAAAAGGGAGAGGAGGAACAAAAAACAGTGAAAGTAATGGAAATACGTCTGAAGGTTTTTTTGCTGCAGGATATAGAAAAAGCGCAGACTTATACAGTTATAGCTGATTATATTGACAGTTGTATGGCAAAAGATGAGAATTTCTTGAAATTTCATAAAGAAAATCGTTTTAAATATTATTCTTTTGATCAGTTATATCCAATCGAAAAGGATGGTATTTACAAAAAAAATCATATTTATACAGTAAGAATACGTACAATCAGGAACGAACTAGCACAATATTTAGCGGTAAAGCTAGCAAATCATTATAATAATCAGCTTAAGGGGCTTACGAGAGAAATCCGCATGATACCACAAAAACTGATAACCGATATTTATACTTTGACACCTGTTATTATTAAGGGAGATAACAAAGGTGAAGGTGGTTACTGGAAAAACTTTATGAGTGTGGAAGAGTTTGAAACCAGACTGAAAAGTAATTTGTACAAAAAATATAACTCAATTGTGCAGACCAATATTGATGAGGACTTTGAGCTTTATAATAGTATTGAATTTTTAAATCACAAGCCAATTGGAATTCCTTATAAAAACATAACATTACTTGGGGACAAACTGAATATTAAAGTGGCAGATAATGAAATGGCTCAGAAAATTATGTATATGTCAATAGCAACAGGAATTTTAGAGAATAATGCAAGAGGCGCTGGATTTGTAAATTACAGGTTCCTATGACAAAGGGGGTGAAAGCAAATGCTAAAAGAATGTCTGGAGGTATTCCAGTCAGAACTGAAAGAAAAGGGTGAGGAATGGCTGCTAAGCAATTATGTTCCTAAAGATGGTACTTACATACTTATAAATTTAGATGATGAATATAAAGTCTTGGATGCAGTTGAAATTAAGACTGATAAGAAAACTAGGAAAATTACGGGAAAAACGAGCATATATTATCAACTGATTAGCTTTATAGATTATTATAGCAAATTATTAGAAATGAACAAACCAGTTGATTCTGCAAAAATTATACATTCTAATAACTTCTACTCTTTTTTTGTGAAAAAAGAAAGTATCACGCAAGAGAAAATCACGGACACCGTGGTTGAAAATTATTATTCTATATTGTCAGATCCGTATAAAAAATATACAAAATCACAGGCGAAAGCATTATATGCACAGACTGAAAATGAAGTTGGTCCGATTAATACGACTTTAATTAAAAGAATAAAAAACTGGGTATTGACGTCAATGTCAGATATGCTTACAGAAAATAAAATCGATCTCACACGCAAAGAGTATCTGAAAATCTTTTTTGTGTATCAGGATGAGCAAAAGACACGAGAGCTGGTACGTGCCGAAGGGACAAGATATTTGCTTCCAAATTTATTTAATAAAAATGATTTTAATAGAGTAGTTGGAGACAGTATATATGGCTTATCAAATGATAATATGGGTATGAATGATAAGAAACCATTTCTCGATAACAAATCAAGAAAAGTAAAAGTGCCATATTTGATCAACTTGGAGGAAGCATTAATACAATCCAAGTTTTTTGATTATCTAGCAGGGCAGGCGGCGTTAGCAAAATATAATATCTATATTGATTTCGATGAAAAAAAAATCAAAGCTTATAAAAATGGTGAACAGGTTGATCCTGTTGAATCAGGAATGTATTTAAGAATTCAGCCAGGAAAAGTACTTGAAATTCATGATGTTGACTATATTACAGGGTATCAGACCAATCTGAAGCAGATGTTTTTATATAAAAATGTGACAAATGTGCTGATCAATGAAAATAGTCCTGATTATGGAGCTAAAACAAAATTATATGAAATCGAGTTATTGTTAGATGATGTCTTTTTTAGTAAGCAATTAAAGTATAATTACTTTACAAATCCGGAAGATATGATGAATAAGGATGGTATTCTGAAGAATTTGATCCTAATTTATCGGGAACGGATGTGGAACTGGTTTTATAAGGGAAAGAATAAAGAATTTCAAAGTGTACTGGATAAAATGGCGCTGCAGATAATTTTTCATACATTAAATAACACGTATTTTATAAAGGCACAGCATCAGCTTAATTTATGGGTATCACTTGTAGATTATTTTAATCAGAATCAGAGAATGGAGGAGCAAATGGAGAATGTAAGACAGGCTTTAAGCGAGCATATAGATGAAAAGGATGAGTGGACATTTAACAGCGCAAGCGAATATTATTTTGCGGTCGGACAGATGCTGGATATTTTTCTACATAAGAGTAATGCGGGGAAAAAGAGTTTATCAATTGTAAATCCTATTTTAAACGCTAAAAATGATAAACTGATTAAGGAACGTATCATCAATTTATTTAAAAAATATAATTATTCTTTTGAACAGAAAGATTTTAGAGTGAGAAATTTGCTGGGGCATATTATGGAATATGAACCGGAAGGCGAAGTGGAACAAAGATGGGTTATTGCAGGTTTTACAATGAATAGTGTTTTATATAAGGCAAAAGAGAAAAAAGAACTAATTAAGGAAGTCAGTGAGAATGAATAGACAGGGAAAGGTGGATCATATTATGAATAAAAGAGTATACGGTGTATTAGGAATTTCTTCTGTAATGGCAAATTGGAATGCAGATTTTTCTGGATATCCCAAAACTACAACATCAGGAGATGTATTTGGTAGTGACAAGGCTTTCAAATATCCAATGAAAAAAATGTGGGAAAATGAAGGTAAACCTGTATTATATATTAAATCTATGAGGATTATGGATGGTAAAAAAGGAGAAAAAAATCTGAGTCCAAGAACATTAAAAGAACGATATGAGCAGATTTTTAAAGTAGAAGATCTTAAGCAGGAAAAAGATGTGAATGTCATTTTAAAGAATCTTTTTCAGGCAGTTGATGTAAAGAATTTTGGTGCTACATTTGCGGAAGCAGGTGCAAATATTTCAATCACAGGTGCTGTTCAAATCGGTCAGGGATTTAATAAGTATGCAGATACACAGGTACAGGAGCAGAATATTCTTTCTCCATTCAGAGACCCAAACGCAAAAGATAAGAGCAAAGATGGAGAAGAAGCAAAGAATGCAACGCTGGGAACTAAGATCGTCAGTGATGAGGCACATTATTTTTATCCATTTACCATTAACCCAGCAGCATATGATAGTTTCGTTGATTTAGATGTAACGGAAGGATATACGGAAGAGGATTATAAAGAATTTAAAGAAGCTGCACTGAGTGCAGCAACCTCTTTTGCAACGAATTCCAAAGTCGGATGTGAAAATGAATTTGGTTTATTTGTAGAGACAGAAAATGATCTGTACCTGCCAAATCTGGACAAGTACGTTACATTTGAAAAAAATTCTGCACTTGGAATGAACACAATTAAAATCACAAATATAGAATTATTTAAAGAAGTAGCCGATCGGATTCATTCTATAGAGGTTTATTATAATCCGTATACAACAAAACTTGATTGTGAGATCGAAGATGCAAAGAAGTTTAATATCTTTACTGGCAAGACGATTTAAAGTAACGTTTGCGGAGGAAAGATTATGAAAATATTAAGATTTACCCTAAGTGGCAGACAGGCATTTTTTAAAAGACCAGATGTAAATACTTTTTTTTATTTTACATATGGACACATTCATAAGGTAGCATTATTGGGGATGTTTGGTGCATTACTTGGATATTCCGGTTATGCGGCAATGAATGAAAGGGATATGTATCCTGAGTTTTACGAGAGATTACAAAATATAAAAGCAGCGATTGTTCCACTTGCGGATAAAGGCAGCTTTCTTAAAAAAGTTATATGTTTTAATAATTCAGTTGGCTATGCATCCAAAGAACAGGGGGGGAATCTGGTTGTAAAGCAGCAATGGCTGGAAAATCCCGCATGGAATATTTATGTAAGGATAGAGGATGAAGAGAGTAAGAAAATAGCAGATGCACTTTTAAACCATAAATGTGTTTATATGCCATACCTCGGATCAAATGATCATCCGGCAGATATTACGAATGTGAGAATGCTGGATGGCGAAAAGATAACAGATGCCAAACATATTGACAGTTTTTGTCCCAAAGAACTGATTCAGGTAGAGCTGGATGATTTTGATCAAGACAATCCGTATAAGTATGAGGAAAAACTTCCATTTGGACTGGATAAAGAAATGAATCAGTATATATTAAAAAAATTCATATTGAGTAATATGGAAATTATATCTTGCAGTGCAGATGTGTACAAGATTACAGATGAATTAAGGGAAGGTATAGATAAGCATATGAATATAGTGTTTTGCTAATTGAAAAGCTGTAACTACGATTACTTGGCGATTGCCTGAAAATAGTAGTTGCAGTTTTTTTAATAAAAATAGAATCGAGGAGAGATTTTGGATGAAAATTTAATAGAAGAATTATTATCGTTCATTGATGCAGAACACTTAATTGCACATATAAGAAAAGGCGGAGAAACGGAGTCTTTAAGGGAGCATACAGAACGAACGGTATCTTATTATATGGAATTAATGGAAAAGAAACATTTAGTTGAATCAATTCAGATCATGAAAGAAGTATTCTTACAAGATTGTTCAGATTCATGCACAGATTTCTTCTGGAAAATGTTTTATGCAATTCCAATCATGCATGATTTTGGAAAGACAAATCCTCTGTTCCAGGAAAAAATAAGTGGCAAAAAACAAAAGGCGATTACATGCCTGGATGGAAGTAAGCATTCACTATTATCTAGTGCGTATTTTATTAATTATTTTCTGGTAGAACTTGAAAAAAGTGAGGTAAAAAGAAATAAAACAGAATATAAAAAGCTTTATTTTATTATGCTTGTAAATAGTTATATAAGCTCAAGACATCATGGAGATCTTACGGCATTAAAGGAGTATCTGGAGCTGTTTGAAGATAGCGGTAAATTAAATATCATATTCCACGGAATGCTGGATGGAGCATTTCAAAATATTTATAATGGCGAAATCTTTCAAAATCCAGACACATATGCAAGAAGAAATTATAGATGTTACAAAGAATTCTATGTGATGTCAGGGGATAAAGACAACGAGAGTAAGAGTAAAGTTTACTTGTATATTTATGCCAGACTTGTGTATTCACTGCTTGTTTCTAGTGATTATTATGCCACTTCGGAGTTTGTCAATCATATTCGCGTCTCGGAGTTTGGAGAATTTTGCGATATCAACTCATTAAAAAGCATTTACGAAAATACAGAACTTTTACAAACTATACGAAAATTTAACAAAGAAACGGAAATGGATAATCACAGGGATATTAATTATCTGCGTAAAATGATGTTTTATGAGGCTGAGAGTAATCTTTTAAAATCAAGGGATAGTAATATATATTTTATAGAAGCACCTACCGGTGGAGGAAAAAGTAATATTGCAATGAATTGTAGTTTTCAGCTTCTTAATGAAAAGATAAATAAAATTTTTTATGTTTATCCATTTAATACTCTGGTAGAACAAAATCTGGACACAGTGATGAAGATATTTGGACATTCGAATATAAAGGAACAGATTGCGGTTATAAACTCAAATACTCCAATTAAATATGATGAAAAATTAGCTAAAAAAAGTAAAAGTGAAGAAAGTTATGATGAGGTATTTCAGAAAGCCTGTCTAGATAGACAGTTTTTGAATTATCCATTTGTGCTGACAACACATGTAAGTTTATTTCAAATGATTTTTGGAAGTGAAAAAGAAAATGTGATGAATTTCTATCAGCTGGCCGGAAGTGTGGTCGTGTTAGATGAAATTCAAAGTTATAAAAATACAATCTGGACAGAAATTATGCTTATGCTACAGGCTGTTAGCAGTGTGTTACACATGAAGATAATTATTATGTCGGCAACATTGCCACAGTTAAGTGTTCTGACCAATCATAGAGAGGGGGTTACGAATCTGATTACAAATTGCAACACATATTTTCAGGATGACCGGTTCATAAAACGTGTTCACGTTTCTTATGAACTATTGGATAAAAATATCGAATTAACTGTTTTGCTGTCTCATGTTATAAAGCATGCAGAAGATAACAAAAAGATTCTTGTAGAATTTATAAAAAAGTCATCTGCAATTGAGTTTTATAAACAACTTCTAGAGGCAGCAGTTCCAGATTATACGATTGATTTGATGACAGGAGATGACAACAGTATTGAAAGAGAACAGATATTAAGCAGGATAAAAAGTCCAAAAAAGAAGGGGATGATTCTTGTTGCAACACAGGTAATAGAAGCTGGCGTGGATATCGATATGGATATAGGTTATAAAGATATCAGCAAGCTGGACAGTGACGAGCAGTTTTTGGGAAGAATTAATCGTAATTTCAAAAGAGAAGGCATTACTTTTTTCTTTGATTTTGATGATGCATCACATATTTATCACAATGATTATCGAATTAACAAAAAATATATGCTAAACAACTTGGAGATGCGAGAAATATTGAAAAATAAGGATTTTAATAAATACTATCATCAGATTTTGATAAATTTAAAGCAGATGTGGAATCAGTCGTCGGGTGAAAATGGAATTGAAACATTTTTAGATCATGAAACAGGAGCATTGGACTTTACGAAAGTCAGCCATCGCATGAAATTAATTGATGATGACCAATGGAATATTTCTGTTTTCTTTTCACGTATAATTCCTGATAATAATGGGAATGAGTTGGATGGAGATACAATTTGGGAATGCTATAAAGAGTTATTGTGTAATGATAAATTGGATTATAGTGTAAAGAAGATTAGATTATCTGAAGTCCGCAGTAAGATGAATTATTTTATTTATAAAATTAGTAAACAAACGGATATTGTATACAATGATCGTATTGGCGAATTATATAAAATCGACGATGCTGATCAGTATTTTGTTAATGGAAAGCTGGATAGAGACAGGTTTTCCAATGAAGGAAGTTTGTTTGTAGATATTTTATAAAATTTGGAACAGGGGGGAGAAAATGCAGGTTAATGGAACTTTAATGAATTATTTTTTTCATTGCAAACGGCAGTGTTATTTGCATGGAAATAGACTGAATTTGGAAGATAATAGCGAAATTGTAAAAATAGGAAAAGCAATACATGAACAAAAAGCGGCAGAGAGTAAACTTACGGAACTGGAAATTGATCATGTGAAAATAGACAGGCTTACCAGGGATTATCTGACGGAAATAAAGAAATCCGATGCTGATGCGGAAGCTGCGAAATGGCAGTTATATTTATATTTGTCCATTCTTAAGAAAAAAGGAATTGTTCGAAAGGGAAAACTGGAGTTTGTTGAGAAAAATAAGAGTAATAAAAGGACAGTAATTCTGGAACTTACGCCAGAGATTGAAGCGCAGCTGAATGAATATATCAGGCAAATTGAAGAATTGCTGGAACAGGACATAGTACCTGAAGTATTAGATAAGACAAGTTGTAAAAAGTGTGCATATTACGAGTATTGTTATATTTAAAAGTATGAAAGAAGGCGGAATAAGTGGGGAGTACAAGATATATTATGTCGATGGGGGAACTGTCACGAAAAGATAATTCACTCTGTTTTCGAAAGAATGGAAAAAATGTATATATTCCAATTGAAAATACAAACGAGATTTATTGTATGAATGAGGTGAGCATAAATACAAAACTTCTTGATTTTTTATCGCAGAATCATGTTGTCGTACATTTTTTTAATTATTATGAAGGATACAGTGGTACGTTTTATCCAAGGAATCAGTACAACAGTGGAAAACTGCTTGTTAAACAGGTCAATGCATTTCAGGATTCCAGAATGGTAGTTGCAAAAGCAATTGTCAGGGGGATTGGAATTAATATTTATGAGGTTCTGTATCACTATTACAAACACGATAAAAAAGAAGTAAAAGAAGTGATCGACTGGATTCATGATGAATTCTTTGAAAGAGTTAATATAGCTTGTAATGTAAAAGAGTTGATGGCAGTTGAAGGTGAAGTCTGGATGCGCTTTTATGCAACATTTGCGTACTTCCTGCCAGAAGAATTTATTATGAACAAAAGAGTAAAAAGGCCACCAGATAATCCTATTAATGCATTAATTTCGTTTGGTAACTCACTTTTGTATACCAAAACAATTGCTGCAATTTATAAGACACATTTGGATCAGAGAATTAGTTTCTTACATGAACCTTCAGAGAGGAGATTTTCATTAAGCCTTGATCTTAGTGAAGTTTTTAAACCAGTAATCGTTTACCGCACGATATTTGAACTGGTAAATAATCGAAAATTGCAGGTGGAAAAACATTTTGACAGGAAAATTAATTACTGTCTTTTAAATGAAGATGGAAGAAAGATTTTCATTGAGGCTTTTGAGGCAAGAATGGAATCTGTTTTTATGAATACGCAATTGAAGAGAAAGGTTACGTATCGAACTGCCATGAAACTGGATTGTTATAAGCTAATAAAATTTATTCTAGAAGGAAAAGAGTTCGTTCCTTTCTCGTTAAAGGATGGTGTGTGATATGTCCCATAACGTGAATTATAATTACGCATTTTTATTTTATGATGTAAATGAAAAAAGAGTACAAAAGGTATTTAAAGTTTGCAAGAAATATTTATCGCATTATCAGTATTCTGTTTTTAGAGGACCTTTAACTCCATCTAATTTAATTAAATTAAGAGCGGATCTGAAAAAAGTTATTGATGTGAGAGAAGATTTTGTTTGTATTATTAAATTAATGAATGATAATGTGTTTGGTGAAGAGGTACTAGGGAGTAAAGACAGAGAAACAGGCGAAGATTTAATTTTATAATAATTCTAAATTGCAATAACAAGTTGGACACCCATCGTTATGCTACTGATTGATAGATGTGATCCAACTCTTCCTCAAATAATTCATCAGGTGTTTTGAAGCCTAAAATTCTACGAGGAAGACTGTTACACCAGGTTTCCACATCTGCTCCTGGCTACTAAATATGTCTATTCGCTTTCCTTTAGGGATAAAACGGCGAATAAGACCATTGTGACGTTCTACTGAACCTTTCTCACACGATGTGTATGGATGGGCATAGTAGATTAATGTATTGGCAACATCTTCAAGGTTCGTTAATTCTGCGAACTCAGAGCCGTAGTCAGTTGTTATTGTTTTGAACACTTCATCAAAGTGTTCACTATACAGCTTTTTTACTGAATACAGTGCATTTAAAACAGTCTCTGCATTCTTATTAGCCAATGGCATAACTAAGAACTCCCTTGTTTTACGTTCAATCATTGTAAATAGCACATCATCATCTTTAGTCTTTGCACCAAGGACTAGATCGCATTCCCAATGTCCGAATTCATCGCGATCATTGATATGTTCTGGGCGTTCTTCAATGCTTCGGCCAAGCTTTCTTTTATTGTTACGTATATGATTTCGCTTTGTGTTATGACGTAGCTTTTCAGGAAGATGATGATTCTTAATTACTAATAATCCTGAATCAACGTAGTTGTACAGTGTTTTAACACAGACCATCTCTTCTCTGGAGAAGATGCCTTCAGCGAGAGCTCTTCCGTAACAAGCATCCAAAGACCAATGGTCTTCAAAAAAATGTTTAGCAACATAACTAATAAATGCTGACTTTTTAAGAAAGTCATAGCATCTGCAACTTGCAGATCTATTTCTTTTGTAAGCTTTAATGCCAGCAGTTGCTTTATAACGTTGCACACGACCATTATATAGTGTGACCGTGCCTCGTTTTATTTCATTCGATACAGTACTAGGAGAACAGCCGATTTCTCTGGCAATAGAACGAATGGAGTGTTTATCTTTTAATCGAAGTTGAATAGTATAACGTTCCTCATCTGAAAGATGTTTTCCCTTTTTATGAGAAGTTATGGTAGAATGTAATTGGTCCATAGATTACTCCTTTGTAAATGTTGGTTTGGTCACTTACATTCTATCAAAAAGTAACTCTATGGGCTATTTTATTTTAACTGTCCAACTTCATTATACAATCGGCGATTTTTTAATAAATTTACCAAGTGTCCACATTTTGAAATGGAGAAGAAAACCAGTATTTATATAGGCTTGAGTGGTAAAATCAGTTGGTCAAGCCGGCTAGTCCGATCGGCTGGTAAAAAAGTTCGAAATGGTTTAAAATACTGGTGTAGGAGAATTTTAAGTAATTAAGAATGGCTTAAAATCGTTGGATTAACAGTAACAAGAGTTGTATTGAAATAATGAATTATATGAAACAATAGAAAGGTTTTATATGGATTAACAGTAACAAGAGTTGTATTGAAATTCTACTGTGATATAATTTCCTATTATAGCCGACTGTGATTAACAGTAACAAGAGTTGTATTGAAATTCGTTTGTTATCGGTACAAAAGTACAATCTCGCATTGATTAACAGTAACAAGAGTTGTATTGAAATATAATTTTATACATTAACTGTTTCCTCCTGTTCTAGATTAACAGTAACAAGAGTTGTATTGAAATCACCACAACAGCAGGCGAAGCAGGATAAGAAACCGGATTAACAGTAACAAGAGTTGTATTGAAATGGCAACAGAAAATTCCGATGTTACTGGTTACGCAGATTAACAGTAACAAGAGTTGTATTGAAATAAAAATTCTGTTATTGTAAATGTTTCTTTTACCTCTGATTAACAGTAACAAGAGTTGTATTGAAATATTGTTTTATAGCTATTAAACAGAACAGAAAAGGAGGATTAACAGTAACAAGAGTTGTATTGAAATGAATAACCAAACACGTCTTGCTCTTGTGTTTGTTCGGATTAACAGTAACAAGAGTTGTATTGAAATAAAGTATGTAGCTAGAAAAGCCAATAAGGCAATGGATTAACAGTAACAAGAGTTGTATTGAAATTTTTTAAGCGTTTCAGCATTCAATAGACATATAAGATTAACAGTAACAAGAGTTGTATTGAAATTAACTTTTTTCCGTTTATTTTTCTGACCTAAAACGATTAACAGTAACAAGAGTTGTATTGAAATATAGCCTTGTCCACCTGACAACGCTTAATTTCTTTGGATTAACAGTAACAAGAGTTGTATTGAAATCTATGAGAGCAGAACTGAGAGAGCTTGTTGATGGAAGATTAACAGTAACAAGAGTTGTATTGAAATGCTCCATTCCCGCAGCATATTCACGATACATTTTAGATTAACAGTAACAAGAGTTGTATTGAAATTCCTGTGTTGTGTAGTCATAAGTTTGCTGTATTTCGATTAACAGTAACAAGAGTTGTATTGAAATTTTAATCCAGAGACTAAAAGATAATATTGAGTTTTCTGATTAACAGTAACAAGAGTTGTATTGAAATGATGTGAATAATGAGAAATTTTACAAAGGTAACAAGATTAACAGTAACAAGAGTTGTATTGAAATTTCATAAAATGTAAAATAGCCCCCACCTATGGCAGAGATTAACAGTAACAAGAGTTGTATTGAAATCTTATAAGTGTATCTTTGTTTACTTTTAATTCTAGATTAACAGTAACAAGAGTTGTATTGAAATTCGGACATGCCAGTAATAAGATTGCTCCATGCTGACGATTAACAGTAACAAGAGTTGTATTGAAATTTAATAGTACCCTTATAATTGCAATGCTGATTCCGATTAACAGTAACAAGAGTTGTATTGAAATAACAAAACATTTAATAAGCCTTGTCCTAAGTGCAAGATTAACAGTAACAAGAGTTGTATTGAAATATGGTTTCTTCCATCTGGTTAAAAGCTTCTATGTACGATTAACAGTAACAAGAGTTGTATTGAAATGATGTGCAGGACTGCATTAATAAATTGAATGGCCAGATTAACAGTAACAAGAGTTGTATTGAAATAAATGGCTAATGATGACATTTCTTCCCCTAAATTCGATTAACAGTAACAAGAGTTGTATTGAAATTCGCTCGCTTCCCTGTGCAAATAGAATCTATAACAGATTAACAGTAACAAGAGTTGTATTGAAATTCAACTGCTTCAATTAGATATGTTGAATTAGCCTCTGATTAACAGTAACAAGAGTTGTATTGAAATTCTGAAAAACTGGGGTTCCATGTAAGCTTGTAAGGATTAACAGTAACAAGAGTTGTATTGAAATACTGCAGCAGGTCCTTTCGTATTGCCTAAATTATTGATTAACAGTAACAAGAGTTGTATTGAAATACTGGCATGTTGTCGTCCATACCAACTCCGACACCAGATTAACAGTAACAAGAGTTGTATTGAAATGTTGCTCCATCTGCGATTGCTGGTGCGCTATCCGGATTAACAGTAACAAGAGTTGTATTGAAATATTGGTTGATCTTGCATTTATTATTTTCTCCTTCCGATTAACAGTAACAAGAGTTGTATTGAAATATACTACATTGCATACAACACATTAGTTACACTCAGATTAACAGTAACAAGAGTTGTATTGAAATTACGTTTCATTTGATGTGAAATCGAACTGTAATTGATTAACAGTAACAAGAGTTGTATTGAAATGTAAATACTTCCATTAATGCAGGAAATAGGCCAACAAGATTAACAGTAACAAGAGTTGTATTGAAATGCATCAACAAGAAGTCTTTCCATTTCCTCTTTTGGATTAACAGTAACAAGAGTTGTATTGAAATAAATTCAAATATCCGTCTGCCATACTATCATCCTTTGATTAACAGTAACAAGAGTTGTATTGAAATGCCCAGCTGTCTGATATGCATTCTTTGCGTAATCCGATTAACAGTAACAAGAGTTGTATTGAAATGTCGTAGCTTTAAGGGTTTCAATTTTGGCATACTTAGATTAACAGTAACAAGAGTTGTATTGAAATGCTTAACCTTAAAACAATTAAAGTAAAATCTGATACAGATTAACAGTAACAAGAGTTGTATTGAAATAAGTAACGGAGTATAAAAAAGAGAATAAAGCCGTTGATTAACAGTAACAAGAGTTGTATTGAAATTTAATACCATAATCGAGTTTTCATTCGACTGGGAAATGATTAACAGTAACAAGAGTTGTATTGAAATTATGTTCCTGTATCTTCAGCCATTAATGTAATTGTAGATTAACAGTAACAAGAGTTGTATTGAAATCTCATTGCACCTCCTAAAATGCACTACCAATTTCAGATTAACAGTAACAAGAGTTGTATTGAAATAAGTATTAGGGACGGAAGGGAAATATACTATTCCTTGATTAACAGTAACAAGAGTTGTATTGAAATTATCGCATATATAAGAAAAGGAATCGACCTCCCCGATTAACAGTAACAAGAGTTGTATTGAAATATATATCCAGATCCTATTGTTGTACCAAGTGTACCGATTAACAGTAACAAGAGTTGTATTGAAATAACTGCAGTGTGCATTCTATTAATTCTGCAGCAAGATTAACAGTAACAAGAGTTGTATTGAAATGTTTTTAAAACCCATGTTTTTGTTGGTGTTATACTGATTAACAGTAACAAGAGTTGTATTGAAATGTTAAAAGGTTGCGATACAACATATGATTCCTATGGATTAACAGTAACAAGAGTTGTATTGAAATTGATAGCAGTTGATTCCGCACAATCCTGTTGCAGTGATTAACAGTAACAAGAGTTGTATTGAAATACGCAGTTATAAGGTTGAAACCAGCTTGCACGATAGATTAACAGTAAGCGCGACATAATCTACCGTAGTGCTATTAATTCTTGAATACCTTAAAATTA
>CAJMQE010000070.1 GCA_905215405.1 uncultured bacterium | reverse complement strand
ATAAGTTTGACGTCTTCCCCCTGTATAACAGGGGGTTTTATTGTATATACAAAAAGACCCAGACCATACTTTTATGGTCTGAGCCAATTATACTAAAGGTTCTGTTCGCAGGCAACCTTTCCTTTTCATTATCCAGTCGTTTCCTCTTGCATGTTTACCTGCCTATTTCTGTTCCTTTTTTTCATCGATCTTTAACTTCAGATTTTCATAGTCGATTCCATATTTACGGGCAATATCATTTGCATAACTGCTGCCGGTCGGTGGTGCGATCCGTACTTTGTAATTTCTGTGCGCGCCCTCAATCCCCATGACCAGACTTCTTACGGAATCACACGCGGAAACATTTTCAGCCACATTATAATCCGCATTCAGACTCTGTGGATCAGCTGCCAGTTCATGCATATGCGTATTATAAATCATCCGCACTTTTAGATAATTAAATGCTCTTACCACATCTCTGGCTATGTACAATCCTTCACTGAAACTTGTCGTTGCAAAAGACTCATTGAGCAGGATCAGGCTGTCCTTAGTTGCCTGTGTTATGATCTGATATACTCTCTTTGACTCTTCTCCCAGTCTTCCCAGTTCTACTGTCTGGTTCTCATCTGCTGGAAAATGTGTAAATATATGATCGACAGGATGAAGAACTGCTTTTGCTGCTGGCACATATAATCCCATTTGTGCAAATAAGTAAAGCTGACCGATGCCCTGGGTAAGAATCGTCTTTCCACCACGGTTCGGACCTGTCAGAATGAACTGTCTAGCCTTGTTATCAATCGTCAGCGTATTGGTTACGATTTCCTCTTTGTCCTGCTCGAGCAACAGGCCCAGTTTAATATTATAAAAATCCTCTAATTGTTCTGAGTCGGACTGAGTCGGACTGAGTCAGTTCTGCTCTGCACATAGGGAGTCCCTTTTTCATCAGCGTTCCTGTCATTTCAGCGAAACGAAGATAAAATATAAGTTCTGGAATCAAACAGGTGATTTCATATCCACTAATATCAATATATTGGTTCAAGGTTGTGTGTAAATGCTCAACTGTATCTGACAACAGTTCTTCTACTCTTCTTGTCAGTGCATTCATGAGCGGATCCAGCTCATGCTGGTTCCCCTGTACGACCTGCGTTGCAAATGTACCCGCAAAAGCGGTAACAAATGATTTTAAAAGCGAACCGTCTTCATCCTTGAATTTTGTCTTATTGATGGATAAAAGCTGGACCTCTGATGGATTCAGGTCAGCGTCAAGATTTACCCCGAGAGTCAGGCTTTTTAATTTTGAAACATCTTCCGTCAATCTGTTGATATCATCTTTTAAATAAGCAAATCCACTTCCGGTATATACTTTATCAACCAGCTCTTTCAACTGATTCAAGCCTCTTGATCTGAGCTGCTCACCGCTCAGGCACTCCTTTAATTTTTCAATACAGTTAATATAGGACCAGAGTTCTTTCAACCTGTTGATCAGCTGCCAGATGCTGGAGTAATCCACGATTGACATTTTCGTTCCTTCGATCTCTTTCAGAACCTTCAGTTCTTCGATTACATCCCTGATTTTCTTCTGAAACTCTGCATTCTGCACAAAATCATCAAATATTTCAGCTCTGTATGCAATGTTCTTTGTATCGGTGCAGATCGACTTCATAATATTTCCGATCCACTCCCGTTCTCCGTCATTCTTTGAAGCCATTCCGACAATTGTCTCAATATCAAGATCTTTACATACTACATCCGGCAAACTGGTTCCCTGCTGTTCGCCTTCCCATAACAAACTCATTTTACCATCCATATTGTTCCCTCTTTCTGTCTGTAAAACTTCCCAATCTTCTAGTCTTCTACATGCAAATCCGCTTAGTTCATGCTGTCGGCTTTATCTTCTCCATAAATATTTGTTCGCCATATTTATTTCTTCTCTTCATTTAATGTTTTTTCATAATTATCTTTTCTCGATAATTAATTCTTCTCCATTATTAATTTTTCTCCATCTTTATTTTTCTCCGTCTTTATTCTTCTCCATCTTTATTTTTTTCCATAATTAATTTCTCTTCATATTTATTTCTTTTCCGACCATTTACAGCATGTATCACTACTGTAATTATACCGCCGCAGTACTGTCAAATAAAGTCTTATTTTGTCCTGTCAGCAAGTAAAATTCACACAATATAACTGATGGTAGCCTCTGGCAGATATTTTGCGATCATGTGCTCGATCTCCAGTTGTGCTGGATCTCTCCATTCCTTTCTGTAACAGTATTTTCCAGGTCCTTTGGGACGCATTTTATCCTTTTCAAGCAGATCTATTGCATTGGGCATTGCCTCTGTGTTGATGTAATAATTCGGAAGCGCGTAGGTCATAAAGATCACTTCAACGAATAATTGCTTTTTCAAGCCACTGCACAGATCTTTTTTCAATTGTACAAATAATCCTTCATAAAGATCGCGCCAGCCTTCTACCAGCATGACTGGAGCCACATTAATTCCGATCCGGTATCCCGCTTCATACATTTTATTCGCTGCTTCGATTCTCTTTTTCAGAGGACTTGTCCCAAATTCCACTCCCGCAACAAGTTCCTGTGGATTGACGGAAATCCTCATCTGGGTATGCCCGTTGTGCCTTGCATCCAGAAGATCATCCACATAATCAAATTTGGTTGCAAAAGTCGCAGTCGCATTTTCCATGAGACCGAACTGTTCAATTGCCCACTTGAGATTGCCTGTTATTGTATTTTCGAGAAGCATATCGGAATTGCTGCCAAGTTCATAGACCCGCGGCTCTCCAATTCTCGCCACTGTCTTCTTGATTTTTTTCATCATTTCGTCCCTGTTTACAAAGACCCGTAGATAGGAGTTCTTGTTAAAATGACAGACCAAGTAACAATACAGACACATTGCTGTGCAGCCACTGGATGTAAATGGCACGATATAATCTGCACTTTTATCATTTTCAGATAGTTTGATCGTCTTTCTTGTTCCTAGGATCAAATACTGCTTCATCTTTGTAAATTCTGTATTTGGCAGTTGTTTCAGTTCCTCTATCTTATGATGTGCTTCAATTGGAATCAGTGGGATTCCCATTTTTCCATACCGGTCCAGAAGCTGCCGGCCCTGTTCGTACATCTGGACGATATCTTCATAATAGACCCTGGATGGTATAAATTTCTCCATGATGCTCCTCCTTGTCAAAATGATTTACACAGTCTTTTCATTCACTTATTTTCGCATTTTATATCATGCCTTTTTATTACATGTCTTTTTATATTATGAATTTTTATATCATGACTTTTTATTACATGTCTTTTTATATCATGCGTTTTTATATCATGACTTTTTAATAGTTTCTTTCTGCCCGGTACCACTGTCAGCCTTCACGCTTCAGCACAGACTATGACAGGTGTTTCACTAGATCACATATTTTATGACTGCCTGTGGTAAGATTTTGGTGATCTGTTCCGTGAAAAATGTTTTCATTTCCTGTATCTGTTCTTTGGGATAGACATATTTTCCATAACCGAACTGTCCATACTTGTATTTACGATCTTCATCCTGCATAGGGAGTGTTGTCTCGGGAAAGACTTCCAGTATTCGGTTCTTCGCAATTGTCGTATAACGGTGGGATATAATTTCGAACGTATAAGGTGCTACCGGATCATCCGGCAACTGCTCCCTGAGATTGGTAAGCAATGCTGTATACTCTTCCTTCCATTCCGGATATATAAATATTGGCGCGATCAGAAATCCTACCGGATAGCCTGCCTGTGCCATCTTTTTTCCAGCCTCGATCCGCATTGCATAGGAGGCAGTTCCTCTTTCATAGGTCTTAATCACACGATCCGTATTGATACTGAAACGGGCTTCTGTATGCCCACAATGTTCCAGATTTAAAAGCGTATCTACATCGTTATATTTTGACACAAATCGAAAACGTGCATTTTCCTGCTGGCCAAAGAACACAATGGCATCCCGGAGCGAATGCGTGTAAGGTTCCACCGGCAGTGGATCCGAAGTTGCGGCACCCTCAAACAACGTTGTATCCGGCAGACGTTCCTGCGTATAACGCAACGCTTTTTCCAATATTTCTTCTACATTTGCATTTACCCTGACAAATGGTTTGTCTCCAAGATTCGTATTCAGATAACAGTACTCACATTGCCCCATACAGCCGGACACCAGTGGCAGCTGGTAATGTGCGGATGGCTTACAGCTCTGAAATTTGAGAATTTTCTTTGTATCCACGACCAGCGTTCTTTTTCCCTCCCGGAACTGTGTATACAGATCATCTCCGGGAATATGTTGTTTTACCCTGTTCGAAGTAAGCATAACAATTTCTATATCAGCCTCTTTCTCAAAAAGCTCATAGATTCGCTGTGCCATTGGATATTGCATCACGTCTTTTTCAAATAAGATTCTTTTCGGTTTGAACATCTTTTTTGCCCTTACTTTCCATTTCATTCTTTCTTCTTAGTATGTCTGATGTTCTATGAGTTATTCCGATACTACCTGCTTTGCGAGCAAGTCCCTCTATCCATATGAACAGGACCTGATGAATTCCATTTTTTTACTTCGTCTCAAAAAATCTATCGAAAAACATTTTCTTCATTTTATGACATTTTTAGACAAATTTCATAAAAAAGGCATACTTGTTATGTTATAATATTGCTGTTAAAAATAAATAATTGGAGTGTAAATAATTATGAAAAGAGTACATCGAGGTAATCTATGCATTATCTGGGTCTGTGTTGTCGCCCTGTCATTGACAACATCGCTGAGCTATGGATTCAATCCGATGGCCATCAAAGGAGTTTCTGTACTTGTAGGTACCGGACTGCTCGTGACCGCTATCTGCTTTACGAACCTGAATGACATAAAAAAAGCCCTGGCAATCGTTCTGCTTCCTTCCTACGCGATTCTGATCTATTCAGATCTCCTAGGTGGTAATCAGACCGCATTTCTTGCAACCTTTATTCCACTTGGTATGGCTGTAAGATATTTCAACAAAAAAATCATTGCATACTATTCCATTCCTTATGTCATTGTTTCATTTCTGAACTTTGTCATGATGGGAATCTTAACAGGAAGCAACAGCCTTTTTGGCAGTATCTCTTCTGTTTCGATCTTTGCAATTAGCAGTTACCTGATTTATGTAGGTACTGCTTACGGGGAATCAAAGATCCAGCAGGCCAATGATGCAATGAAAACGATCAATGAGAACAGAGAAGTTGCAGACAGTATTGCAGAAGAGTTGATCACAAATATCAATAACTGCAACGATGAAGTCCATGGGGTTTCTGACCAGGCAGCATCTATTAGTTCCTCTGCTCAACAGATGCAGGAGGCAATTGAAGATTCTTCTGCTTCAATTACAAGCGTCAGCGAAAAAGTAACTAATTCACAGAAATTGATTGAACAAAATTATAGCAATGCAAAGGCTCTGGAATCACAGTTTCAGGAAATGAATACTGCTGTCGACGAAGGAAATAAAGAAACTTTCCGTGTCAAGGAATCGATGACTTCCATGTCTGACACTGTAAATGAAGCAAAAGATGCAACTCTTGGTCTTCTCGAACGAATGAACAAGATAGAAGAAATCTTAAACAATATCAACGCAATTGCGGCTCAGACAAATCTCCTCTCACTAAATGCTTCTATCGAAGCTGCCAGAGCTGGAGAACATGGAAAAGGCTTTGCAGTCGTCGCCGATGAAATTCGTGCTCTTTCCGAAGACAGTCGTAGTGCGGCTGATAGCATTCAGGATATTATCCATGAGCTTACCGGCACAACGACTCAGGTCGGAGATAAGATTTCCAATGGTGCAGTTGCTGCAAAAGCAAGTGCAGAACAGATGACACAGCTGCTCACTCTCTTTGACACGATCAGCATTTCTACGAAAAAAGCTGCAAATGTTGTAACCAATGAATTTCATGCGATTGAAGCAGTCAAAAATGAGTTTGGTTCGATCAACGATGAACTGTCAATGATTGCTTCTGTTTCAGAGGAAAATTCATCGATGGTATCTGATATTGCTGTCAATATTGCCCACCAGGCGGACTCTGTTACGAAACTTTCCGATTCTATTGAGCTTCTTTCCAATTCCTCTAATGAACTGAAGAACTCCTTTGAAAAAGAATCATAGAAATAAATAAAGAGAATCCCTCGAATTTTGTTCTTTTTTCTCCCTGCCACGCATAAAGATATAATAGGAACCTGCTCATTGATACAGACAGGCCTTATTGCGAGGGAGGGATTCAATCATGTATATTATTGCCGGGATCTTTGGATTTCTGGTCATTGCAGCCGGTGTTGCATGGAATTTCTATCAGGAAAAAAAAGAACAGTAAAAAAGAAAGATATCCGAACTGCTCCGATCGATCAGTACTTCTAAATTGACTGATTAAAGTAGCATTGGGATATCTTTCTTTTTATTGTTCATGTTCTATTCTTTTCTATTCTATTTCTGTAATAATTCTTTTCACTATACTTAATGAATAATTCTTTTCATTATGCTTAATGAATGATTCTTTACAGCTCATGTTTTCTAACTATAACCGACATATCGTCTTTATTCTCCATTTTCACTATCTTTTGGTCCCTTTCCTTTCATCAATGGAATAATAGTCAGTATGACCAGAAATGCCAGCAATATATATGCCATGATATTCGAAGCTGCAAATCCGGATGGACCATTTCCTTTCACAATTCCAGCGATCTGAAGAATAATACCGATCAGACCGATGATGGAACCACCTGCGACCAGACCGGAAGAAAGGCTGATACCATTGCTGACACGATATTCTTTATCCCCTTCAGATTTTGACATTTTTTCAACAAAATATCTGACAAATGCACCGATCAGAATAATGGATGTTGTTGAAATTGGGAGATAAAATCCAATGGCAACTGTCATAACTGGCAGTTTCATCAGATATAGCACAATACCGATCACCACGCCTACAATGATCATATGCCATGGCAATTCCCCTGACATAATACCTGCAGTCAGTGTTGAAATCAGGTTTGCCTGTGGCAGTGCAAATGGGACATTATCACCTGTCATGGAGAGCTGTCCACTCAGAACCAGAATAACACCAACTACAACAAGAACACCTATGATACCTGCTACAACGAGGAATTTATCCATTTCACTCTTCTCTCCGCCTAAGATAAAGGTAACTTTCTGTGACTGACAGTATCCGCCAGCAATTGAAATCGCCGTTACAATAAATGTACCAAATAACAGCAGCGATTTATTATTTTGCGGTGTTACCCAGCCCATGATCACGAACAGTAATGTGACAATGACCAGGGACGCTATCGTCATACCTGATACTGGCAGATTTGATGTACCAATTGTACCTGTAAGTCGACCTGATACAATAACAAAAAGCAATGTCAGAATAAAGGAAAAGATCGCACCGGCAATTGCCATCGCTGTATTTCCTCCACTGATAAAAAATGCGGATACAAAACCAAGGATCACACCGCCAAATAAAACAAACAGTGCAAATGATGAAGATGTCTGTCCTTCTTGCTTATCTGATTTTGCTGACAACGTCTCCTTTATGGATACAACGATTGTTGGGATCAGTCTGATTGCACCGATCAGACCACCGGATAGCATCATACCGGCACCGATGTATTTTACATAACTGCCGGAAATGTGATTGACCTGCATTGCATTTAAAGAAACCCCTGATAAATTCCAGATATGCTCACTGTCCTTCGCAAAGTTCGCGAAATAACTGATCAGTGGCATGATAGCAAAGTTCGCAAAAATCGATCCGGCGAACATTGTTACAGATACTTCCATACCGACGATGAAGCCGATACCAAGTAACAGTGGGTTGACCTCAATTTCCAGTTTCCACTTATAAAATTTTTCATTGACATAACTGATTACATTATTGGCAACATTGAAAAAGGAGCCTGTCAGAACTGTGATAATACCACTAATTCCAAATCCAATTCCCATGTATTTTATAGAATCGCCTGCTCCTTCCGATGCGACCAGCGTTTCTGATATCGCCATAGATTCTGGATACATCAGATTACCATGCTCTTCCACAACAAGATTCTTGTAGACCAGAGATGCGACACCCACGCCAAACAGCACACCGCCGATGCCAACGATGAGACCTTCCATCAGGGTGACCTGTTCTCCGATCAGAAGAATTGCTGGAAGCAGATAAATTACACCACTGGCAACGGACTCACCACCACTGGCCATTCCCTGTACCAGGTTCTTGCCCAAAATACTTTTATTTTTGGCAAACAGTGTGATAAATGTAGAACCTATGATGGCTCCTGGAATTCCCGCTGCTACTGTCAGACCGGATTTCATTCCTGAATATGCGGTCGATGCTGCGAACAGGACTGCCAGAAGGACACCTACGATCCAGACCGTGATCTGTCCGCCTTTTGTTGATCCTTCTGTTACATAAGGCACATATTTTCGTCCATGTATACCTCCATAGGCATCTTTTGACAATTTTTTCTGCATATTTCGTACCTCGTATTACTACATATTTGTCATTCTCCGTAACAGATCCCTGCACGGACTGTTGGAAAATACATTTGTAGTGTGAGTAAAATTCGATGTTTTTATGCAGTATCTGGTTGTTATAAAATCTGCCAGAATACACAAACTATCCGTGATACCATTTATCACAAAAAGCAGGAGGTCTCTATGAAAAAGAAAGAAAAAAAGGATTCCAAAGATACGGTCTACAAATATACCGATACGGATGCCATTCTCTCCAATCTGGTCTCGACTGATGTCGATACTTGTGATGGTAATTTTATCAACAGCCACAGCGACGGATTTGACAATCAGTCCGTTCTTTATGGTACTGAAGTAGATGTAGATGATATTTAATGAATTGGTACCAGGCAGGTTTTACCTTTTAATAGCAAAAAAAGACTGTTCCGATTCGAACAGCCTTTTTTTGAAGTTCCACCATAATTGTGCATTAATACTTTTCATACCTTTAAAACTTTTAATGACTTTAATACCTTTGATACTTTAATGTCTTTAATGTCTTTAATACCTTTGATACTTTAATGCCTTTAATCCTTTTAATACTCTTAATGCCTTGAATACTTTAAATACTTTAATCCTTTGATACTTTGAATACTTTTAATAATAGTGAAACGATGGTTTATTGTGTTTCTTTCTGATCCGATACGCAATGATCGAGCCCACTAGCAGAACAGCGACAACGATCAGGAATATCGCCAGTAGAAATGCTCCATTCACATCCAGTCCCAGTAACTGCATGATATTCAGTGTTTCCTGTTGGGGTTCCGAATAATAGGCTTCTTGTGCATCCTGGCTTTTTTCTTTTTCCTCTGCATGCGTTTTTCCCTTTCCTGTCTCCAGTTTCTTTTTGCCCTCGATCGTATTTTGCGAAAAATTATGCGAATCGTTGTCTATAGAATATTTCGTTACCGCACGACCTCCGGATAACGATTGCGCCTGCACTTTTATATGACAGCACGCAGATAGAACAAGTATGCTCATGATAAAAAACAGAGCTCTGACGGACAGGCTCTGTTTATTAAAATTTCTTAATTTCATTTTTCTACCTCCCAGATAACCTCATACATATTATGCTGGAATTTCTACTACTCAATACTATTTACATATTAAGTTTTTATGTATTAATTGTTACATAATTAACATAGGTAGATTTTTCCGGGAAAATATTGCGTACAGATATGATCTTACACCTTCTCAGATTCCTATTTCAGACCTTTGATATAATAGTAAAGCAATTCTACACAATCTGTTACATCTGTTACGCTGCAGGTCTCATAGCTATGTACATAGCGCATTGGAATCTGGATGCCTCCACAGCGGATACCACCTGCTACTGTCTGGAAAAGACTTGCATCGGTCGCTCCTGCTGAATATACTTCTGTCTGATAATTGAGTTTTCGGTCCAGTGCCGTCTGTTTCATTCCTTTTACGATCTGCTGGTCGCAGATGACGCCAACGATACCTGAACTGAGCTTATCCATGACTTTAATTGAAACGCCTTTTCCCAGTTCATTGACATATTCTCTGTCTGCCGTGCCCGGTATATCGCATGCCAGACTCATGTCAAGAGCAATTCCGATTTCCGGTCTGATATGCTGTGCTGCAATGACAGCTCCTCTTCCGCCAACTTCTTCTTGGGAAGAGAAAAGTCCGTACAGATCGACCTCTAAGTCCTCATCTTTTAACAGACGCAGGAGTTCAACCAGCATAAAGACGCACGCACGATCATCCAGTGCCTTGCCTGCAACTGTATCTTTTCCAAGGAAAAGTACCGGATAATCAATTGAGACTGGATTTCCGATTTCAACACCCATTTCCTGTGCTTCCTGTCTGCTTGAAGCGCCAATATCAATAAAAAATTCTGCTGCAGATTTTGGCATTTCACTACATCTTGCAGGGCGTCCAGGGTGCAGGGAATTTACAATTCCGTCAAGATCTCCCTGCTCTGTTCTGACAATCACATGTTTTCCGAAAAACTGCTGTGGTGCGATTCCGCCAAGTGTTTCGAACCATAGAAAGCCATCACTGTCAATTCGTCTGATGATCATCCCGATCTCATCGAGATGAGCGGAAATCATGACTTTCTTTCTTCCCTCTGCTTTTTTTCTGGCTGTTACATTTAAAAATGCATCTGTTTCCAGTTCAACGCCTGCATCTTTTAAGTATGTCTGTACCAGTTCTCCCACTTCCTGTTCAAACCCAGCTGGACCAAATGCTTTGCTCAGCGGTCCGATCATTTCCCTAAAATCTTTTTCTATCTGTTCACGGTTAAATTCCATTGCTATCTCTCCTTTTTCTTTCATTTTCTAACTCAGTTATTCTGATTTCTTTTATTTTCCTATTCGATTATGCCATTTACAGATTCAGACATTTTGAAAGCAAGCACATCTGTGTGTTTGGGTCAGATTTGTAAGCTCTGGCTGCTGACTATAACATTTTTCCTGTGCAAAACTACATCTGTCACAAAAGCTACAGCCATTTTCACTCGGTTTCAGATTGCCCTCTCCGTCCTGCAGCATTTCCTCGCCGATCTGGCTACCGATCTTAGGAATACTGTCCAGAAGCACTCTGGTGTACGGATGCGCCGGATGTGCGAACAGCTCGCTTCCAGGTCCTTCTTCTACGATCTTTCCTTTGTACATAACGGCGACCCTGTCCGCAATGTGCTGTACGACACCAAGGTCATGAGAAATAAATATATAAGAAATACCAAGTTCTTTCTGCAGTTTTTTCAACAGATTAATGATCTTTGCCTGAATTGAAACATCAAGTGCAGAAACCGGTTCATCGCAGACCACGATCTGTGGTCTCAAAATAATTGCTCTTGCAATTCCGATTCTCTGACGCTGACCGCCTGAAAATTCATGGGGATACCGCTGTTTGTAATCCAGATTCAGTCCTACCTGTAACATCGTTTCCCCGATCATACGGTTTCGTTCCTCTTTTGATTTGCAGACTTTGGCTATATCAAGAGGCTCTCCAATAATATCCTGTACTGTCATACGAGGATTCAGTGATGAATAAGGATCCTGAAAGATCAGTTTGATATTTCTTCTGGCTTTTTTTAATTCAGATCCCGTCAGACTTGTAAAATCCTGTCCATAAAGCTCAACTTTGCCTGCAGTCGGCTTGATCATCTGAAGCACGGCCTTAATCGTCGTTGATTTTCCACAACCGCTTTCTCCAACGATCCCCAGTGTTTCTCCTGGTAAAAGTTCAAAGCTGACATCATCGACTGCCTTTACTATTTCTTTTTTTCCTGAAAAAACAGATTTTCTGGCTGTATAATATTTTTTCAAATGTTCCACTCGAAGGATTGGTTCTACCCCCGTTGCTTCCTTTTGTATTTTTTCTGATGTCTGCATATACTACCTCCTGACAGGTCTTGTTCTTATCCCTGTATTTCTTACTCTTACATTTAACTACTTCCATTTATCTACTTACATTCATCTATCTACATTCGTTTATTCATATAAAAAGCATCTCACAAGATGATTTTCCGATTTTTTGATAAGTTGTGGTCTCTGCCTGAAACATTTCTCTGTGGCCCGTGGACATCTCTGTGCATAGATACAGCCCTCTGGCAGCTCATAAAGCATTGGAACAGAACCCTGTATAACCGGCAATTCTTCCTTTTGCTCATCGATCTTAGGAATTGATGCCTCAAGCCCCTGCGTATATGGATGCAGTGGTTCTTTAAATATATCCTTTTCAGATGCATATTCCATAACTTCCCCTGCATACATCACCATAATATGATCAGACATCTGCGAAATGACTCCCATATCATGACTGATAAAAATAACTGCAGAATCCATTTTTTTCTTCAACTGATTGATCAACTTCAGAATCTGTGCCTGTACGGTCACATCCAAGGCTGTTGTCGGTTCATCGCAGATCAACAGTGAAGGATTACAGCAGAGTGCCATAGCAATTACGATTCGCTGTCTCATACCACCGGAAAGCTCCCCTGGAACACTTCGGTAGATCTTTTCTGCATCAGATATATTGACCAGTCTGATCAGCTCCAGCGCCCGCTCTTTTGCTTCCTTTTTTGTAACCTTTTCATGGCTGCGGATAGTCTCCACGATCTGTTCTCCACATTTCATCAGTGGGTTCAGACTGGTCATCGGTTCCTGGAAAATCATACTGATATCTTTTCCACGAATTTTACGCAGCTCTTTTTCTTTCATTTTATTCATATCCTGACCGAAGAACTCGACACTTCCACCGGAAATTCTGCCCGGCTTATTGACCAGATGCATGATTCCGGATGCCAGCATGCTTTTTCCACAACCGCTTTCTCCTACGACCCCCAGTGTTTCCCCTTTTTTCAACTGAAAACTGATATGGTCAGCTACCGGAAGTTCTCCTCTTTCTGTATCCAGCGTGATGCATAAATCTTTTACATCAATTACCGTTTCACTCATCATTTATCCATCCTTTCCTACTATCCAGATTTCTTAAGAACGAAGCTTTGGATCCAGTGCATCACGCAGTCCATCGCCAAGAAGATTAAATGCCATTACCGTTACAATAATAAATAGTCCCGGAAACAGGCTGTAATATGTATTGGAGCGAATATATGCCTGTGCTCCTGAAATCATAGCTCCCCAGCTCGCCATTGGACTTGGTACTCCAAGTCCGAGGAAACTCAGACTCGCTTCTGAAAGAATGGCATATGGTACGCCCAATGAGATCGTTATGATCAGTGTTGGAATACAATTTGGCAGTAAATGCTTCAAAATCACTCTTAAATTACTACCGCCGTCCAGTTTACATGCCTGAATATATTCCTGCTGTTTCAGAGAAAGAACATTTCCTCTGACCAGTCTTGCTGTATTGGTCCATAAAAGACATCCCAGTGACAAATACAAGTTCACCAGACCATTTCCAAGAACAAACATCAGTGTCATGGAAAAGAGCAGGAATGGAAAACTAGAAAACACCTGAATCAGGAATGAAATCACGGCATCAGTCTTTTTTCCAAAATAACCGGCACATACGCCCATGATATAGCCGATGACTGAGGCGATCAGCTGGGAAACCAGTCCTACGCTGATGGAAATTCGGCATCCATATATACATCTGGAAAATATATCTCTTCCAAACTCATCCGTACCAAATAAATGTCCATTTCCAGGGAATAAAAGTCTCTGTGTCAGATTCTGCTCATTTGGATCGTATGGAGCGATCACATTTGCAAATACAGCGGTGAGAAGCAATGCAATGATAACGCATAGTGACACCAGTGCCACTTTATTTTTGCGAAGGATTGCAAAACTTTCCCGATAGAATCCTTTGTATTCTGTATTTTCATTTTTCGTTTTCTTAAGTTTTGCCATGATCATTCCTCCTTTCCCAGTCTGATTCTTGGATCTACTACTGCATAGATAATATCAACCAGCAGATAGATGACCACACATATAATAACTACATACATTACGCACCCCTGCACAATTGGAATATCTCTTTTCGTAATTGAATCTATCAGTAACTTCCCGATACCCGGAATATTGAATACGGACTCGGTGAGCATAGAACCTGTCAGCAGTTCTCCGAGGTCCATACCAATTACTGTAATAATCGGAATCAGTGCATTTCTAAAAATATGTACCAGTACGATTCTCGTTCTGGAAAGTCCCTTTGCATAAGCCGTTCTGATGAAATCCTGGCTCATAATATCCAGCATACTGTTTCTTGTAATTCTCGCAATAGATGCCGCATAACGTACTCCAAGTGCAATCGATGGAAGTACAAAAGACAGTGGACTGTTGATGCCCGATACTGGGAACATTTTAAAATTCAGTCCAATACAGATCTGCAAAATAATTGCGACCCAGAATACAGGAGCAGAAATACCTGCGACTGCAAGTGTCATAATAATATGATCCGCTGGCTTTTTGTGGTTGATTGCTGCAACAACACCAGCGCTCAGACCGATTACCAGTGCAATCACATAAGCTGTCAATGCCAGTCTTCCTGTATAGCCAAATGCCTGAAAGATCAGACCTGTTACCGATTTTTTCTGAAAATAACTGGTACCGAGATTGCCTGTCACCAGATTGCCGAGCCAGGTGAAATACTGTACGACCAGTGGCTTATCCAGTCCCATCTTGGCTCTGAGCTCAGCGATCGTATTTGCATCGGCATAATCACCAAGCATTAATGCCGCCGGATCTCCCGGGATGACATTCAGAATAAAAAATGTAATCACAGATATTGTAAAAATAATACCGAGTGCCAGAAGTACCCGTTTTGTCAAATACTTTTTCATATAAACTCCTTACCTGCAGGTTTCTTTTTTCAAATGCTTCTTATTGATGTAGGAAAGACCACTGATTCCTGTAACCAGTGATCTTTCCGTCTGTTTCATTTATTTGTTTGTCAATCTTTTTATCCTATTTCCAGCTTTTTATCCTATTTATAGGAAGCCTTTGCTGCCATATCCACATCTACATTCCAGAAATGATAGATCAGATTTCCTACTGCCATATTTTTTACATATGGTTTTGCAACGAACTGGAACTGTGGGTAATACAGAGGGATACAAGCATAATCCTGCAGAGAAAGGATTTCATCTGCTTTTGTATAAAGCTCTGCTCTCTTTGTTTCATCCTGTTCTGCTCTTGCTTCATCAAGCAGACTGTCATATTCTGCATTCTTGTAGAACACACCTTTTCCAGTTGCTTTTGTTGAATAGAAATAGTTGTACATCTGGAAATCAGCATCTGGATACAGGGCATTCCATGTCATTCCTGTCATTGTAAGATTTCCACTTGTTCTGTCCGTTGTCCATGTTGCATTGTCCACAACATTTAAATTCAGTGTAATTCCCACTTTGCTGAAATATTCCTGAATTGCTGTAAATAATGTCTGATCAGCCTGTCTTACCTCTGCTGTCAAAGTAATTCCATCTGCATATCCTGCCTGAGCAAGAAGTTCTTTTGCTTTATCCGGATTATACTCATATACCTGATTGTTAGCATCATGACCTGGAATACTAGGATTCAGATAAGAAGTTGCAGCTGTTCCTGATCCGTTTAAGATCGTTGCAACAAGTTCCTCCCTGTTAATTGCCAGTGACATTGCTTTTCTGACATTTTCATTGTCACAGTATTCTGCGTTCAAATTCAGTGAAATAAATCCTGTACCAAGTGGGGAGAACTTTGTGATTTCGCTCTCATGTGTTGTCTGATACTGGCTTAAGAGGCTGGCTGGCAGATCACAGAGATCGATGTCCCCATTTTCATAAGCAAGTAATTTTGTATTATCATTGTCATAGAATAAAATCTGTAATTCATCAAGGTTGACTGTTCCACCGTGATATGACTCATTTTTTACCAGTACGATCTGCGTTGTATCATCATTCGATTTGATCTTATAAGGACCTGTACCGATCAGATTTTCACCAACGCCCCAGTTATCTCCGGCTGCTTCACAGGCATCCTGTGGAAAGATTGCTGCATAAGATGTACCAAGATTTTTTACAAATGGTGCATATGCATAATCAAGTGTGATCGTGAAATGATAATCATCTGTAATCTGGAAACCGGAAAGCTCTTTTGTTGTTCCGTTGAGTATATCCTGTGCTCCTGTGATCATATTAAAATATCCATAGCTTGTAGCCTTTGTTTCTGGATTGAACATACGCTCAAATGTATATTTGACATCGCTGCTCTTTAATTCTGTTCCGTTTGTAAATGTTACGCCCTGTTTCAATTCAAAACTGTATGTTCTTCCATCCTCTGAAACTGTCGGAAATCCAGTCAGTAATACTGGTTCTTCTTCATTGGAATCATTAAATCTTAACAAACTCTCTGTTACTGAATCTGCAATTGATGCAGATGTAGAAGATGTGGATTTCTGCATGTCCAGTCCGGCAGACGGTGTTGCCTGTCCAAATTTCAGTACTTTATAAGTATCACCTGTTGCTGCGGTATCTGTTGATCCACATCCGACAGCAACGGTTGCTGTTATCGCTGTTAATAGTAATAACACGAGTGTCTTTAGTTTTTTCATATCGATTTCCTCCTTGTCATAGCAATTCCTATTGAACTGATATGCTTTTGATGGACATATATTATCATAATAAAAACTATAAGCGTTAATATGTAATAACAAGAGCTGGTTATAGATTTAACCTATAGCAAAGTTTAACAGCCACTTTATTTTCCAATTCAACTCTCCTTTACAGTACAAAAAACTGCTGACACATGAAGACTTCTCCATGTGCCAACAGCTCATCTACATTTTCTTATTATTACCGCATTTCTACACTGTTTATCAGAACCTTACTTCAGGATAATAGCAGGATAATCCCATTTTGCAGCGTTCCCTCTTATCTCCTGGGATCACCATTTTCTCCAGGTATTCCTCATTGCTGCTACATTGCTCAGCAATTGTGATATTCTGTCTTACCAGTTGGATCTCCCGACAGATATTCTCCCAGCTTTCGCCTCTGCCCACGATTTTACCTGCTGTAATATTCATGGACAGGAAATGATAAATTGCGCATAATCCACAAGAATAATAATGGAACCATTGCTGATAGAGCTGGTTATTGAGTTCTGCCGCGCTCTGCTGTGAAAATGCTCCGTCCTCCATAACAATATCGTTATGAGCTTCTCGCAGGCTCAAGCAGAAAGAACACATTTCATTTCTGTGCATACCAAGGCAGTTGGAATCAGAAAACATACAGCCACATTTCATCATAAAGACCTCATATTCCAGGTCTTTATGCGCATCTGTGATCTTTTTCATGTCCTCGAGCGTGACATCTCTTGGTAAAATGACTCTGCCCGCACCAGCCTGTTTGTAGAACTCGACAATATCCCGGTTATAGCAGCCCGCAATCGTACTTGCCACACAGAATAATCCATGCGCTTTACAGATTGTCATCAACTCTGGGCAGGAGACGATCACTCCATCGACTCCGATCTCTTTTAACGGATCCATGTACCCTTCCATATATTCCAGCTGTTCTCCGGAATACATACTGGAATTGAAGGTAATATAGACCGTTCCACCTCTTTTTTGAATTTCCGGTATCAGCTCCAAGAGTTCCTGAAAACTAAATGGATTGGCGTCACTTCGATAACCGGTCAATCGGTTGATATCCGCATAGGGACCGAACTTTTCCTGCCATTTATTATCATGGAATCCCATATAAAATTCTGTGGCACCACTGCTAATATAATCATCAATATGCTCGAAATTATTAACTGGAACAAGAACGTTCATGATTACTGACACCTCCTTTCACAATCCATATCTTCCTGCATCGTCCTTTGTGACGTTCCTGGTTGCATGTGCACCTCGTGTTGGATCAGATCCAGTTCTGTCAAAGGATACCAGATCTGTCTGATTTCATCTGTTCCACTAATTTGGACATCATCATTTCGAAAATATATCGTTCTGCCAAGACGGATCCATTTTTCAGAGTCATTTGGCGAATAAATGACGTGGAACTGTTCACATTCACTCGCGCAATCACAGTTCGGCCGATACTTCTTATCCATTGTTTTATGAATGGACGCGAATTCACAGATCTGTCCTGTCGTCATATAGCAGTAAGGGGCATGTATGGCCAGTGTCAGATCTGCCGGTGCTTTAGACAGATCAATCCCCCTATGTGTCGGATCAAATTCCACACCTTTTACACCATATTTTTTCCGCGTTTCTTCAAAATAAGGGGTGAAGATTTTGGGTGAGATCGTCATCTGATAGTAGTCCTCATAACGTTTATCACGGTAGTCCTTCATAAAAAGACGTCCCATATTCAGTGGATACTCATACTTTTCAGCCATATATCCAAGCATTCCATAATCATTCACTGTCACTTCGTCAATACAATCCCTGTGATTTTTTAACAGTTCCTCAATTTTTCTTTTCCCTTCATCCAGATCATGTTCACCGAACATTGGAATTACCAGCGTGATTTTAGGCTTATGTTTGCCCCATCCCATCACTTCTTCCACTCTTCTGTCGATTTGCGCCGAGTCCAGATGTAGAAAATATTTTCCACAAAAATAGGAACCGATATAAATTCTTTCATACTGCTCTTTCTTGGAGCCCATTGTTTCTTCTGATTTTTCTATCTCATCTTTTGCACTCTTTTGTTTCTCTTTTCTGCCCAAAATATCGCACAGATTTAAACAGGGAATGATATTCATCAGTATTACCTCCACTTTATTACTCCATTTACTGACATATTGGATCCAGCTTCTGACTGCATCTTTTCAGTCACTATTTAAGCATTTCCAGAACTGGTAATTTTATGCGAAAAAGTGCCACATGAACGCTTGATCCATGTGGCACTTTCTGCCTGATTCCAATACTCCGGCATCACTGCCGTTCTATCTTCCTCTATGCTTTTCTTTTTTCTTTTTCTGTCTCATCTGGTATCGAAGTATTTGTTCTTCTTCCCGTTTTCTTTTGCTTCTCTCTTTTCTGAGTGTTTTCTTTTCTTCCTGCTGCAGTTTTAATGCTTGCTGGGACTTTGTACCTGTCCCTTTATCCGTCATCTGCTTCTTTACCTGTCTCTGCAATCTTTTTGGATTCACATGCTCTTTTGCCTGTTTCTCCAGTTCAACTGCCGGACTGTACTGCAGTGCATAAAAACGCTGGCATATCATTGCCTCTACTTCATAGTCCTTCGGTTCTGCACCGAACACTACTCTTGTAGCTGCCATTTTTCCCTGACAGCTCCGCTCAAATACACCGACCCAGAATGGATCTTCAAAATAAACAGTTAGTTTTCCGGTTACCTTTTCCAGTTCTTCTTTGTTCAAAAGAATCCCTCCTTTAGATTTTCTAAAACAAAGAATGGACAACCAAGGAGGCAGGTTACTGACAGCATCTGTTCTGATACTGCTCCCGGACTACCTACCCAATGGTGTTAAGTTAAGGATTCAAAGAGAAGTTAGTATCGTTTGCGATAT
>CAJMQE010000069.1 GCA_905215405.1 uncultured bacterium | reverse complement strand
TGGGTGACGCTCATTTTTTGCAAACCTGCCATTTGTTACTTAACAGGAATGCTCCATTAATTGAGTTACAATTTATAACTTTTTAGTATATTCCTGCATGAGAATTGTTGCAATAATTATTTAATCTGATTCGCGAATAGTATAACTTGCAATTTTGCATTTTTTTCTAGCCTCTTTAATCTTTTTTGTATCGTGTAATTCAACTAATAGTCCTTGCTACTTGTGCAAACGGCTCATCCTACATGACAGATATTTGCACTGAAAATAAATTTTATGCTGAGGTAATGATTGGAATTGTAAGATCTAAAATATTTACCTCATTCATTTCACAATTTAATCGAACAATTATATACTTTTTTCTATTTTATTAATTAGATTATTCTGCATTTTCAGTAGATCTTTAACAATGGAATCAATTATATTCTGGCAACTTTCCTCAATGTTTTCTTCATCAATTGTATATTTTTTTGTGGAATACAATCTCTTGTATTTATAAATTTCTCTATTATCATTTGGTTTTAACAGATGAGTTATGATTGAAGTAACATCCTCCAAGCTCAAACTTTGCAACTATATCCGGATAATCTCTTGTAAGGATATAATATCTGTAAATCGTATGAGTCCCCCATGAATTTACATATTTCTCATCTTCTGGCATATATCTATCCATCGCTTTCGTTGTAAATGCGATAACTGTATTTGATACAGTAGAATACTCAATGTTCAATAATCCCTGTTTTTCATATTCTTTTAAAGGTTCCAACAATGAATCTGTAATGACTGTTTTGTTATCTGTCTTATTTTCAAATATTAAATCCAAAGCTCTTTTATGCTTTTCATATATTTTATTGCAAATATCAACTAATTCCTGGTCTTCCACAATATCTCTCCTAATAATATCTATATAATTTCTTATCATTAATTCAGCATCTGGCAAAAGTTCTACATTTTGAATTATCATTTCAAGCTCGTCCACTAATTCCTGATATGTAATTACCTCCCAGTTTTCTGAATCACTTGGTTCTTCTCCATCTGGTGTTAAAAATAAAAATATCTTTTTATAATCTCCATATTCTTTGTCAAGAATTGTTCTATATCTATCCAGTTGATTATTATGTTCATGAGATCCAACTTTGTTTTCTATTGCAACAAGAACCTTTTCTTTTTTTGAAATCAATAAAATATCAATATTCTTGCACTCTCTAAAAATTATAAATGAATAATAATCAAGAAGTAGCATATCAAACACATTATGTTTTGAGTTATTATTTACAATCATGCGAAATAATGCTTTTATAAATTTATCTCCAAGTCCATGGTTCTCATTTGCGTCAAGTAACCAACTAAGCATATTACTATGTCTGATTTCCACTTTGGAAATCTTTAAGACATCAAAAATATTTACTTTACCAGTCCATGGAAGAAGTTGCTCCAAACAAACCTCATCGAGCAATAACTCTTTCAGAGCTATTTCATCTTCCTCTGTATAATTTTTTAACATTAATCTTTCTCCCAACATTTAGTACTATCTTCACTAAATATATCTTGATACGAATCTTACCTCAGAATTTTTCTTTATAGTTCCGTATATTTCTTAGCCTTCCCCTTAGCCTTCTCCACTGGGTACTTTGCTTCATTCTGTGCCATTTTCATGTTCACAATTTCATCGGCATCTAATCCAAGCTTGTCTAACAGATCCTGACAGTAGACAATAACATCTGCAAGTTCTTCCTTTACGTGTTGAAGATCATATTCTGTATCGCTCCACTGAAAGCACTCCAGAAGTTCATTAGCTTCAATTGAGATGGATTTTGCCAATTTACCTGGTGTATGAAACTGATCCCCGTCTCGATCAGTTGTAAAATTTCTTATTCTTGATATTGTTTCTTTTTCCATTTGATATCTCCTATTATTTTGCAGTTTTTTTATCGTTTTGCCGCTTCTATTAAAGCTTTTCTTAAATTTTCATCACAAGCATAAATATACATTCCACTTACTCCTCTGGTCATCAGGACTCGTACTTCATTTTGTATGAGTTTCTCACCAAATTTCTTTTTTGTTCCATCAGACAAGGTTCTATTTCGTATCGCCTTTTCATTACAACTCTCTGTTGGATCAAATAAGATTTTACCATCCCGATACTTTACCGAAGGGCCAAGAATAACACCTGCATAATTCAGATCAAATCCCTGAATTCCTATTAGTCACAGAGCCTTACAATTCTTCCACCACATTTATCGCAATTTCCTTCAATCACGACACCCAATTTATCCTTCCGAAGATTATACCCAGGTTTAAAGGATGCAACACCACACTTTCTACAAAAAGCATTATGTAACCACATCTCTTTCGCAACCTCTGGATAAGAATTCCAAATCCGAATAGCCTCAATATCTGTGGTACCATCACCCTTTTAGAACTCATCCATCTCCATTTCCTGACGAATGAATTTCTCCACCGTATATTCATCACAGCCATCTTTTCGAAACTGCTCTGCCATTTCTATATATTTGCCTGTATATTTCATCATTTTACAGTCTCCTTCTCAACTTCATTCAGTTATTTACTTTTTCATATATATGCCATCTACTCTGGTATAATATGATATTTCAAATGCCTTGCTTTAAACCAGCAGTAATTGTTTCCTAATTCTTCTACTCCTACATCCTCTTCATCAATGAAATAAATATATTCGTCTGCAAATACTATCGAAGATGTAAACCAAAATGGATCATCATTATCCGAACTTCTGCTAGTCGCACAGTACTCAACATTTCCTATGAACCACATTTCAATTGAGCATCCCCAAGTACCGTTGAACTTTACATATAATGCACCATCCTCTTGTGTAAACAACTCGGTAATCATTGCATCGTGAAAAGAACCTGCAACTAATAAAAGATTATCTGCATTTTTCCGATTCCGTACGATCATAAATTCATCATAATGATTTGCAGCATCAATTTTAATACACTCATCAATCAATTCTGATGGAACAAATTCAACATTAAACATTCTTTCAATTCTCTGATTTACTAAGAAATCAACTCCACCGGTTCCATCTTCATTAAGTATCCATCCTTCTGTTGAATTATTTAGTAATAGAATTTGTGGAGAAATTTCAGGTCGCATTTTCACATCATATTGATAATGACGTACTAATTTCTTTTTTTCTTGATCTAGCACAATATAGTATTTTGAAAAGATATCGTTTCCATCCCTTGCGTATGCAGAATCCTCTCTTCTTCCATTGTAATAGCCAAAGACCTCAGAAATATAGTATTTTCCTCCACCAAGACAAACTATCGCCTGCATTTCTTCTCTCCCATTTCGAACATTTTTAACTTACTTGATTAATATATTAACACATAATCTCTGCGCTTATTTCCATACTTTTTACCTTTCCCCATCCCATTCCGCATAAAATTCATCTATAAATTCATGCATATACTGATCTCTTTCTTCTGCCATTTTTCGAGCCGTTTCGGTATTCATCATGCTTTTGAGCTGGAACAGTTTCTCATAGAAATGATTGATCGTGGTTCTTTTGTTCTGCTGGTATTCCTTTACATTCATATTTATTAGCGGTTCAACCTCAGGGTCATAGATGCTTCGTCCTCTGCTGCCTCCATAGGCAAATGCTCTGGCAATTCCGATTGCGCCGATTGCATCCAGCCGGTCTGCATCCTGCACAATTTTTCCTTCTATTGTTTCAGGCGTTGCAGACGCATTTCCTTTAAATGATACAGCGTGAATTACCTTAATCACATTTTCCTGCGTGGATTTGGCCATCTTACATTTACTCATGATGTCTCTGGCATTCTGGTCATTTTCAGTTGTAAATAGTTTAACGTCATCGACATCATGCAGCAATGCTGCAAGCATCACCACCTGCTTGTCACAGACTTCATTTTCGACAAGTTTCATAGCATTTTTATAAACACGCATCGTATGCCAGTAATCGTGTCCACTACAATCACCTGCAAATATGCTTTTGACGGAATCCATAATCGCATTTTCAATATTCATGCCAGCTCTTCCCCCTTCCTAATGACATTTTTCAATGCTTAAGATTTTATTCTTTCATTTATAATCTTTATAACATTTCCTATTGATATCTTGTTAATTTTTTCTAATTTCCTATTGATAATTTCTTGAATTTTTTAATTTCTTTTTATTACTTTTTAATTTCTTCTTAATCTCTTTTTTGTCTCTTCTTAATTGCTTTTTATCGCTTCTTTATCGCTTCTTAATTGCCTTTTAATCGCTTCTTTATCTCTAAATTGATTTCTTCGTTATGCAACCTACCTATACCAAAACATTTTCAAGCCTGGCCTATCGCATCAGATTTCTAACAACATTTTCGCATTCTTTGAAAAGATAGCTTCATTATCTTTTCTGCTGAGTCGTTCCCCTAAAACAGCCTTCACGTACATATAAGGATTTGTGATGGGATAATCGGTACCGAACAGCAGATGATTCTTTTTTGTTTCCTTTAGCACATAGGAAATTATACCATAGCGAAACATGCCTGTCCCGCTCAGATCCAGATAATAGTTGTCGTATTTTTTCATGCAGCCTACATGGAATTTCACCTGATCTGGCTGACCCGGATGCGCTGCCACAAAAATAAGATCTGGATTTGCGGCTACTGCTCTCTCGATACTATCTGGCGCCATCGTATGTAAACTGACGATCATTCTGTTTGCAGTGATCGCCTCATAAATCTGCTGCATCCCTGGTTCATCATAATTCTCCCAGCCCATGGAATAAGGCACAAGCTCTCCGACAAGCTTAACCCCTTCCTTTTTCATTCTTTCAATTTCCTGAATAGATTCTCCAACAAAATGTGGATTTACATGAAATCCTGGAATGTACTTTCCTTTCATGCGCTCTCTGAGTCTTAATGCATCATCATTTAGTGCCTTGATCTGCTGAAAAGATGTGATATCAATACCTTTTCTATGGATCACACTACCTGCAAATGTAGATATATGGCAAGCTTCCATGTCCGCTTCAAACTTTTCCATCGATGTGACATAATCCGGATACATGCAGGTCTGCTGTTTCTCATCCGAGAACGGATGTGTATGAAAATCCAGTATTTCATAGTTTTCTGCAATATCATAAGTATTCATAATTTATCTCCTAACATTTATTATAATTGATTGTTTAGTTTAGCATTTTACTTATACTTTCCTTTATCATTTATATTACTTTTATTCCTGCTCCAATAAATTGCCCGTGATGCCATCCCCGTTGGATCTTTTGCAATCTCCCATAATTCTGGATCTGTTGCATATAGATATGTTGTATATTCTTCATCGTCAATAACTCCTCTATAAATTGCATCTTCTTTTGAGGTTGGCCAATAATAATAGTGGTCTTTTGTTAATCCCGTTAAATCTTTCGTATCTGCTCCAATATATTTTACAATCGACCAGTTCTCTTTCTTGTTGTATAAAACAATCTTGCTTTTATACCTCGCTATAAGTTCACGTACCAACGTATCTTCTGTGCACTCAATTTTTCTATCCAGTTCATTTAGATATGTTTCGTAACTTTTAAAACCATATGGATTAATTCCACTAATTCCTCGTTCCTCTATTTGATTCAGAAGTTCAACTGGATAATCGAATACCTCTCCACCATATTTGCATAACAACGGCAGTAAATTATATTTTTTGTGTTGTTTCGGTATATATGGCATCATACCTTCCTCCCTTCATACATATTATGTATTTTAATACTTGTTAAACAAACTTCCTTTCCCTCATCCGCATTTCCTTTTTCCCTATCTTTATATATTCATCCATGCTTCTTTCATCCATTTATCTATTTGTAGTTTACTTTTTCACCACTGTCTTTTGTGAACCATATATTTCCTTTATTATACACCTAAAGACAAGCATTCTCGCGAACCATTGTGCTTCGTTATCACATAATCATGCACTGCTTTGCTCTTTCGACCGAGCCGCTGTTCGCATCACATTTATGACTGTTTTTTCTTGCAACTAGTAAGCCGCTCGCATCAAATTACGGCATCTGCTTATCAGCCAGAAAAAACTTTAACGAGGCCAGCAGGGTTTCTATACCCTAAGATATATTTTTCTTCGTCCGTTTTCTTCCTTGTTATTCCTTGTTCTTCCTTGTACACAAATAATCTACAAAAAAAGGAGCAGCCTTAAGGCCACCCCTTTTCGTTAGAAATCTTTTATTTAAATATGTAGGACACATTATTTTGTTGCATTATTTTGTTGCATTTTTTCCTGTTCCTACTTTGCGAAGCCATGCCTGAAGCGTCTGATCCAATTTAGTATCCGTCATGCTGCCGGCACTTCTAAGCGGTAATCCTCCTGCCATTCGCGCATTTTTTGCATTGCTTTTGAAATCTTTTTCTGTTGTTCCCTGATCTGTAACATAAGTCCAGAATGGAGCTACTGTCTTTCCACCAAAATCCGTCTGCTGTAAGTATCCAAGAACTGGATTTGCCATACTTGCATTCCATACAGGTGTTCCAATTAAGACTCTGTCATACTGGGAAATATCTGGCATCGTCCCCTGTAGATTCAGCATTTTACCGGCATCTCTCTCTGCAAACACTCTGTCCGACACCGCATTAGAGCCTCCTGAATATGGCTCTACCAGTGTGAGCTTATATAAAGTTCCACCTGTCAGTTTTTGCAGATGCTCTGCTACTTTCTGAGTCGTTCCACTATAGGAATAGTACACGATCAGCGTAGAAGAATCAGAATCTTTCTGCCCTTTTCCTGCATCACTAGAATTATTTTTCGACGTATTCGGCTGCTTTTTTTCCACAGGTGCATTTTGAGAGCCTTTCGACGTATCTTTGCCCCGACCAGCTGCATTTGCAGAATTATTTGCTGCATTTCCCTTAGAATCCTTTCCGACATTTCCATTCGCTGCATTTGCAGCATCCCCTTTAGACGTACCCGACTGTTGTTCTCCTGAAGATGCATTCTGTAAAGTTTTTGCTGGGTCCTTACTTTGGTTCGTTTGCTTTGCAGTCTTCCCACAGGCACAAAGCATAACTGCAACTGTGCATGCAATTAAAAATACAATGACTTTTTTCATATGTCATGATCTCCTTCTTTTTTTATTTCTGAATCTTGTCTACATTTCTCTGCTCTGATATGCTGTTCTGCTTTTTTCCTCCTTATCTTTCATTCGCTTTTATCAATTTGTTTTGTATAAATATTTAGATAGCTTAAGTTTTCTACTTGAAGTAATTAGATTTATTATAGACTATCCCATATAGGACTATATAGGTAAATAAAATGCCTGTCTGCTATTTCTTCAAACAGGCACCTTTTGCTTGCACACTTTGCGCATCATAATCACTAGCGTACAAACAATTTATTTTTTACCGCATTTATAAATTAAGAAATAAGAGTCCTCATACAAAACGTACCGCAATCCGCATTAGTCTCACAATATAATAGTCCCTCTTGGGACATAATATAATACATTTGTAACAAAATGTAAAGAGGGAATTTAAATCTTACTCTATTCTTATAAAATGTTACAGTTTCTTCTATTTTTCAACATGGGACCGCCTGTGAAAATCCAGAGTAATTCCTTGCCCGTACTGCTGCCATTTGTACCACTATGGTTTCGTGTTGTCGATAAAACACCTACAGAAATAAACGATCATCAAAATGCATACATTACTCATAAGCATTTGATTAACATGTTTTTTCCTGTAGGTGCCGTCATCTTGTAAATATTTCTATGCACGTAGGCATTCCTAAACCTGGTTGTTCTTAATGTTCTGCAGGATTTATTTATCTATAGGCTCATCCAGAACGTTACATTACATTTGTCTATGAACCTATTTATTCTCCCAAATCTGCAGATTTGCAAGTTCTTCTATAGACTCTAGTATACTTCGAAATCTGCTGATTCTACAATTCCTTTTATCCAGTATGGTGTTCTTCCAAATCTATCTATTCTGCAGACTTTGCTATCACCTATAGTATTCTTTACCTCTGCATGACTATTAAAATTTAAACTTTATCCCACTCTAAAATTCTTTAAGACTTCAAGGTTAATATCCAGACCTGTACCAGGTGCCTGGGATGGCCTAACTGTTCCATCTGAATTCATCTGCACCGGACTTTTGAAGGCTTCATAAATCTTTGCATCATACTGCGGTGGATAAAATTCTGCAAGTATCGTACCCGGCACTGCACAATCAAGATGAATGTGCACCTGCTGCTGACCATGCGGACTCAAAGCGATTCCATTTGCACTGGCCATCCCTGCTATTTTGACAAATTCTGTAACCCCACCCGTGCAGGTTGCATCAGGATTGAGAATATCCACTGACTGTGTGCGGATCAAATCCCGAAATCCATAACGTGTCATCTCATTTTCGCCAGCAGCAACTGGTATCGTGCTTTTCGTAGCGACTTTTTGATAGCCATCATAATCATCTGCATCTACCGGTTCTTCAAACCAATATGGATGATATTGTTCCACCATCTTACTGAATTCAATAGCTTCGTATGCACGATATGCACAATTTGCATCCATCATCAATTTGACCTGATCTCCGATCACTTCACGAACTGCTTTTACACGGGCCGCATCTTCTGCTAGTGTCATAGCACCGACTTTCATTTTGACCGCACGAGCACCCCATCTGACGTACTGCTCCATTTCTTCCTGTAATTCCCGAATACCTTTACCCTCTCCGTAGTAACCTCCTGCGATATAATAAGGAATACTTTCCCGATACCCACCCAGCATTTTATAGAGTGGTAAGTTAGTTACCTTGGATTTAATATCTCATATCGCAATATCGATTGCAGAAATTGTCCATAAAGTATTTCCACGGCGTCCAAGAAATTTGGGCACATACAATTTAGCCCAGATTCTTTCATTGTTCATTGGATCTTCCCCAATAATCGTAGCTGCAATTTCTTCAATATCGTGTACGGCCCAGCTAGAACCATACCCCGTTATTCCTTCATCTGTTTCCACACATACACGATTCAATTCATTATGGGTATAGACATGTTCACCATTGGCGATTGGTTTTTCCTTGGGCCAGCGGTAATGCTCACAGTAGACTTTTGTAATCTTCATTTCACTCATCTCCTTGACACACATTATTGCATTTCTTTATTATTTTAAGGTTTCCTTATCGTGGTTTTTTCTCTTCTATATTGTTGCTTTATCGAAAATTTTCTCTCTTCTTTATTGTTGTTTTGACAAAGTTTTCTCTCTTTTTAATTGTACCCTTATCATAGCTTCCTGTTCTTTGTCTCAATTCTATCGTTGCTTCATTTGCATCTTAATATATTTCTATGTATCTCTGTTTTCGCTCTGTCAGATTGGCATCACCGTCATAGTAAAGATAATATAAATCACCGAAAATATCATAGAAGGAAGAATTCCCTGTTTAATCAGTGATTTGATATCATATCCACCTGCCCCCATCAATGCAGGAATACAGCTTGTTGCCATAGGTGTCATAAATGCGGTCAGAGAACCTGCCGTAATTAATACCAGGAATCCAGTCGGATCTGCATTCAGGTTCTTCGATACCATCAGACAGATTGGAACAAACATTGCCATAACAGCCTGATTCTGCATGAACTGAGTCAGAATAAATGGAAGAAGGAAGAACACTGCTCCCAGCAGATAGCTGTTATGCATGCCACCAACCATGCTGGATAAGAACTGTCCGATAATATCTCCTGCACCGGTCGCTGTAAGTGCTCCGGCCATAGCAAGTGCTCCGATCAGCATACATGCAAGACTGACTGGAAGTGCTTTGATTGCCTCTTTGCTCGTTAAGACTCCAAGTACAAGATCCAGAACTGCACCAACAAAACAGATCATCCATGCCTCCAGTGATAACTGATCGCCAAAACAGCAAAGTACAATAACTCCAAAGAAAATAATTACACCTGCGATATCAGCGAATTTTCCAAGTGGTTTCTTTTCTGCATTTCCAGCAGTCAGTTCCACAAGTTCTGTTATTGGTCTGGCAGGAGCGATCTTATAGCCAAATGTGAATGCCCAGGCCGGTACGATCAGCAAAAATGGTGCTCTTCCGATAAAAAAGTCCAGTGAAGTAAAGGAAATGTCAAAACCGTAAGACTCCAGAAAACCATTGTAAAGAGCCGATTGACCAATTGCTGCCCCAAATGGCATAATACAGCAGCATGCAATACAACATAGTCCGATTGGAAACATAACCTTAGCTGGATTGATATCATAGTGCTTGCACATACTGTCGACCAAAGGAAGCATGATCGTAAATACAACAAGTGGACTGTTCAGTAAATTTGTTAAGATCACTGACATAATAATGTAACAGAGAAATGTTTTTTTGAACGATCCCTTTGCCAGACTGACGATTACATTAGAGAATTTCTCAAGAAAGCTGGTTCGGCTCAGCCCCGCAGAAACAACGAACATAGATAACATCAAAATTACGTTCTTATTTGCAAAATACCCCAGTGCATCTTTTGCTGATAAGCACCCCGTAATAAGTAATGCCGCCATGGTTATCATACCGATTGTACCCATGGAAAATTTATTGATTGCATACAGAATCAATGTACCTACAAAAATTATAATTGCAATAGTCATTGTCGACATATTGTAAACCTCCTCAAAGCTATATTTTAATTGCTACTGATCACAAATGGATCCATCTACATTTAATCTTGCGTCTACCACATGCGGGCGAAATGGAAATTTTGTTTCTACATCCGGTATTAAATCGATTCCCAGACCAGGTTCCTGTGGAACCAACAAATGTCCATCTTTTAATTCAGCAATATGATCTACCATATCTACCTGTCTTAACTTGACCCCTGTATTTAACAGATTGTCGGCAGTGGAAGCTTTATACGGATCTGGATATTCTGTAATTGCAATATTTTCAGTGGCTGCTGCAAACTGAAGAATTGCATTTGTTGTCACTGGACTGAGTGGATTGTGTGGAACCAGGCTCATGTGGTGGGCTTCTGCCAAAGCGGCAATTTTCTTCATTCCTGTAAATCCCCCACATACCGCAATACTTGCTCTCACATAACTGCATGCACCTCGCTCGATCAACATTGCAAAATCAAAGAAACTTGTAATTCTTTCACCTGTTGCGATTGGAATATTCGACTTCTGGGCAACTCTCGCCATCTCGTCATAATTATCAGGACGTATTGGATCTTCCATGAACATTGGATTGTACTTTTCTAGTCGATGACTCAGCTGTACTGCAAGTCCAGGCTCCATTCTACGATGCATTTCCAGACACAGATCGATACTCTCTCCCACTGCTTCCCGAACCATTCCAACTCTTCTTTCTGCATTATACAAAAGCTCTGTATTATTGGCATGAAATGGTATATTTCTCGGTTCATCCAGATAAGGATTCAGATGCCCCAATGCGCTAAATCCTTCTTCTTTTCCTTTGATTGCATTTTCAACCAGCTGCTCTTCCGTCTGGCCTGCAGTATGACAGTACACTCTGACCTTATCTCTGCATTTTCCTCCCAGAAGCTTATAGACTGGCACCTGATAATATTTACCTGCAATATCATAAAGTGCGACGTCAATTGCTGAAATAGCTGCCATGATCGCCGCTCCTCTGAAATGTCCAAATCTCTGCATTAATTGCCAGTGATGCTCAATATCCAGAGGGTCCTTACCAATCAAATATTCACGAAATGTTTTAATAGCTGTTGCGGATGCTTCCAAAAAGCCCCATGCACCTGCTTCTCCTATTCCATAAACACCTTCGTCTGTTATTACTTTTGCAAAAACACATCTGTTCGCTGTAATAACCTGCACGTCTTTGATCTTCATTTGTTACCTCCATTTCTTTTATTGTTGTCTTCATTTTACAATCGTGGTATTATTTAGTAAAATCAATTATTATATATGATTCCATAGTATAAATACTATGGCTTATTACATAAATCACTTGGTCAGTTTTAGATCTTTTGAGAGAAATGGAGACGCATATGACAATCGATAAACTGAATTATCTGGTTACCCTTGCTGAAGAAAAGAACGTAACGAAAGCCGCGAAACGGCTATATATTACACAGCCAACTTTGACTGCTTATATAAACAGACTGGAAGAAACACTAAATTTCAGATTGTTCGACCGGACAAAAGTTCCGGTTTTACTGACTCCAAACGGAAAAGCATACATTGAGGAGATGCAAAAATTACTTGCAGCAGAAATCAACCTGACGAACAGGCTCCGACAAGTCGAGCATAATAGAAAGGAGCTTCGCATTGGAATTGGACAGATTCACTCGGAAATGCTAATTCCTGAACTGATCTCTACTGCAAGTCAAATCTATTCAGACGTTAATTTTACGATCAAAGAAGGACAGGAACTGCATTTGATGGAATGGCTGAGAAAAGATGAAGTAGATCTGTTCTTTGGACATTTAGGGATTGATACGATAGACTATCACTTTGAAAAACTGTGTGAAGAAAAGTTACAGATTGTAATTCCGGAAAATTTGATTCGAATGGATACGATTGATCCATCTGACCTGGCACAAAATTCGACTGAAAATCCCTTAATGATCTCACCGGAATATCTTGAAAATCTACCAGCTATAGAACCTGGTGCTTCCCAGGGGCTCTATTTGAATTTTAAAACACTGATGCACCAGTATGATCTTCACCCGATCCAGATCATCAGTACAACCAATATTATTGCCGGTGCATCCATGTTATTAAAGGGATTGGGCTATATGTATGTGAGTCCTCATATTTTTTCTCATACAAACGTTACCAATCCAAAAAAACTATATTATTGTGAAATCAAGCAAATGCCCACCTCAAGAAATTATTATGCAATTTATAAAGAGACCAATCCACATCTTGAGATCATCAAAGATCTGGTTTCCTTTATGCGGGACATCGTCCAATAGCTCAGCATTAGTGGTCTGATTGCAGTTTCTTTTTTCTAAGGCAGATGAACGCTTATCGATATGCAAATTTAAAGTATTGTGACTTACTGACTTAAAGCCTGATCACTCTGTCAAATTTCTCTGCATTTGTGATTCTGTGCGTTACCATAATGACTGTTTTCTGATTCATCAGGGCATCCATCGCTTGCAGAATCAGCTTTTCACTGTGCGCATCCAGTGCAGAGGAAGGTTCATCCAGCAGCACGATCGGAGCCTCTTTTAGAAGGGCTCTCGCAATTGCAATGCGCTGGCGCTGTCCACCTGAAAGATTCATGCCACCGGCACTCAGTTCTGTATCATATCCGTCTGGCAGAATTCTGATAAATTCATCTGCATTTGCAAGCTTTGCTGCCTGTATAATCGCTGCCCTGTCCAGATCGACTTTTACATTCTGTCCATGACTGTAAAGTGTGTTTTTCCTCTGATTCTCTTTATCCCATCCAAAGCTGATATTTTCTGCAATTGTTCCCTGGAACAGATAACTTTCCTGTGGTACGTAAGTAATCATTTCTCTCAACTGCTCTAACGAATATTCATGAATGTCTTTTCCATACAGTGAGATTTTCCCCTGCTCGATCGGATAGAATCCCTGCAGTAATTTTAGAAGAGTACTCTTTCCACAGCCAGATTCCCCTGCCAACAGGATCTTTTCGTTATGTCCGATCTGCATCTTTTTACACTCCAGATTCACTTGTTCCTGCGCTTCATAGGAAAATGAAAGATCTGTAATACTAATTGCAAAAGGCATTTTTTCTTGATATTTCTGCTCTTCTTGGTCTTTCTGGTCTACCTGGTCTTCTCGATGGTTCATAAAACAACAATCATCTTTGTTCTGTCCAATGTGGTGTTCATCCTCCCTTTCTTCTTCCTGTAATTCCATAAAGTCGAACACATGACCTGCACGGACAAGTGAAGTGGAAAATGCAGACAGTGAACTTCCAAATCGCTGCATGGACGAACTGACCCCCATTTGCAGCGTCACAACAGCCATAACTGTTCCGTAATCCATATTCCCAGCTGACACAAGGAGAAAGCCCGCCGTAATCGTTCCGAAACTACCAAGTATCCCCAGTAAAAACGTCACCATTTCTAGTACCGCACTCATATGTACTCTGTCTTTTTCCTGCAAAAAAGCCTCTTTATTCTCTTCTTGAAAATGTCCCATGACAATTCCTGATCCCGGATTCATTTTCAAAGTCACAAATCCTGTAATCATATCGCTCAAAAGCGCTGACAGTTTTGCTGACTGTAATTGTACTCTGCCAGCAGATTTTTTGATGGACTTATTGATCAGCACAGAGACCGTTGCCGTGATGGCACTAATAAGCAGAGAAATTCCGGTCAGTACTGGACTATACAGATACATGGTAAGCACTGAGGATACTACCAGAACGATTTTTCCGAGCACCCAGTATACATGTGAGAACCATGAATCTTTCAGTGAATTGGCGTCCCAGTTCAGCGTTTTTATTGCTTCAGCGCTATGTGTCCTACCAAAATAAGTCATATTCATATGCAGCAGCTTAGCAAATAACTGTAATTTTAATTCATAGACTATTTTACGGACCAGTCTGATCTGCAAATATCTCAGATAGGGAAAAAAACATTTGCACACAACGATCAATGCACATACAATCACTGCATTTCGAAACAGCACCAGATCTTGAAATTCAACTGCATTTAATGTCTGTTTTGTCACAAACGAATATAGGATCTGTAAAAATGATTCCATGATCAGCGTCGTTATCAAAATCAACCAGTAACGCCACTGATACTTTCCCATAGAAGAAAAAAATCTTTTTAATTCTCTCATTGAGCCACGCTCCTCTCTGGATTCCAGTATTCCTGATACATACGATAGTAATGTCCATGCTTTTCATAGAGTTCCTTATGTGTACCCTGTTCCACGATTCTCCCGTCCCTGACTACATAGATCACATCATAATTTTGGATTGTTGAGAGCCTGTGTGCAACTGTTATGACCGTCTTATGGTCACTGATCCGGTCAATTGTCTGGCAAATGTGTCTTTCCGTCTCCTTATCCAGTGCAGATGTCGGTTCATCCAGTAATATAATATCTGCATTTTTTACAATTGCTCTTGCAATCGCAATTCTTTGTCTCTGCCCTCCAGATAGATTTCTTCCTTTTTCCGTTAATTTTGTTCTGACTCCGTCTGGCAGATTCTGAACAAATTCCTGACATCCAGCAAGCTGAATTGCATGTTCGATCTGCTCTTTAGTCGCTGACAGATTCCCGATTCTGATATTTTGTTCGACCGACATCGGAAAGAGCATTGTTTCCTGCGAAATTAGTGCAATTTTATTTCGGATCTCCTCTGGCGCTATATTTTCATATGCACTGCCATAAGATTTGATCTGCCCTTGCTTTGCAACGATCTGTCTCGATATCAGTTTTAAGATCGTACTTTTACCACTGCCACTATCCCCTACAAATGCTATCTTTTGTCCTGCATGCACACGAAAACAAAGATCATGCAGCACCTCTTTTTTATCATATCCAAAGCATACATGCTGAAAGCTCAGGACCTCTAAATTACGACCATGTTCGCTTTTAGATATGGTTTCATTGGATTCTGCCTTCGTCTCCTTGATCTCTGCCTTCGTTTTCTTGGGCTCTGTCTTCATTTCCTTGGACTTTACCTTAATCTTTCCTTCCGGTGGAATTTCCATCAGGTCAAAGACCCTTGACACCGATACCAGTGCGGTCTGGAAACGAACGACCAGCTGATACGCATTTGCCAGCGGGTCTATGAGCTTTTTAATTACACTGATATAAGCAATTAGAATGCCTATGGTAATGGTTCCATTGAATACAAAGGTCCCGCCTGCACAGATTGCAAGTGCCAATGGTACTTCCTCGATTGCTCTTGTGATCGGCTGCAAATTGTACTGAAGCAGGTCAGTCTTATTTGAGGTAAGAAATGTTTTTTCCAGTGCTTTGCGATATCTTTCCTGCATCCGGCTCTGTAAATGAAAAGATTTGATTTCCATAGCACCTGAGAATGCCTCTTCCACATGATTATTGGTAAGCCCCAGTTCCCTAACATATTGAAACTGACGCAGTTTTATCGGTTTCAGAAGCTTCACGTTCAGAGGAACCAGAATTACGAGCGGAACCAGGCACAGAAATGCTAACGGCGCATTCATAGAAAACAAATACACCGAATATACGATCGTAATGATCGGTACATAAAGACAATCTTTAAAATACCCTGCCATAAATCCTGCCAGCCCCTCAATATCCTCGGACATTCTCTCCATGAGATCCCCATAGTTACATTGACTAATGTATTCCGGTGAAGCATTTAGTAAATGTGTCAAAGAATCATTTCTCAGATCCTGCAGCAATCCTGCCCCCACCATACCTGTCATGTATACGACACAATAGTTGGCTATAAGACCAGCAAGAATGACGACCAGCATTTTAACAGTCAGCATCGCAAGACTCTGCAATAAGTTTCCCTCTGCTATCAGATCAACGATCTCACGTAAAATATCGATTACAAATACAGCTGAAACTGAAGCAATAACACTCGAAATCGCTGCAATACTCATTTTCAGCCAATACTTTCGACAATATAGGAATAGTTTTTTCATATAGACTTTTTTCTCCTCTCCATATATACTATATACAAGTATAAATGGTATAAAAGTGTACCACAATCGCATATATGCAGTAATAATTTATACTATTTACAATTTTAAATTGCATATACTTCAAGTTTGTATGTAAAATCTATCTGCTTTTTATGAGATAAATTTAGATTCAGACCGAATGCGAATTTACATAATAGAAGAATCATAGATTTTATATTGTATCAAAAAGGAGGAAAAAACATGCCTCAGATCGACAGACATAAAGAACGTGAAATTCCGATAGAATTCGACTTTTACACGACAATGGAGGACTTACCACATGAAGACCGATGCAGCATAATCATGGTTTCCTGTGGCAGTGTGACCATAAATATTAATGAGCATTTTCAGACAATTCAGGCACCTGGCATCCTTTGTCTCTCCAAATATGACCAGCTTCAGGTAGTCGATAGTACACATCTGAGTGCAAAAGCATTTCACTTTGATCCATGGTATATCAAAGCATGCCTAAAATTCGAGAATCTCGAAGATACGGTTGAAATCGACAGTCAATATGTCTACCACCGAAAAATGTTGTATATGTTCACAAAGCACCATGGAACTTTTCAGGGCATATTCAGATTGACACCCCAGCAATACCTTCATATCAACGAATTAATGCTGATGATCGGTGCTGAATGTTATGCACAAAGTGATGATTACTGGACCTGTCGAATCCGCCGGATGCTGCGTCAGTGTCTCAACTGTATCTTTGATATTTATGTGGATCAGTGTAAGCTGCATTTCTTCCAGCTATCTGAAAACACGAATCCGGTCACGATCTGCACCGATTATATTCATGCCAACTATCATAATGAGATCACACTGCAACAACTCTGCGACCTTGTGCACGTAAACCGTACTACATTGAATCAGCGCTTCAAACAGCAGCTGAGTTGTACCTGTATTGAATATCTGCTCCAATACCGGTTGAGAATGGCACAGGAGCTGCTATCCAATACGAATTTAAAGATCAGTGAGATTGCTGGACAATGCGGATTCAAATATGATTCTTATTTCAACCGGCAATTCACAAAATTTCTTGGGCTCTCCCCTTCCCAGTTCCGTAAAGATCCGAAAAATTACAGTTCATTCGAAGGAAAAAAGATCAGAAAATTATAGACATTTTTATATAATCCTCTGCACCTTTGCCCACTTTAAAAACAAGCTTTTCCACTGTCCTGTCTGGCTCAGTTCATCATCCTTGCCCAGGCCGAATCCGTGTGTACCGGTCGAGAAAATGTGCAGTTCCGCCGATACCCTTGCTCTTCTGCATGCAAGATAATATCGTATACTATGTTCTGCCCTGGTCGTTTTATCCAGATCTGTTTCCATAATAAATGTTTTTGGCGTGTTGCCGGTCACTAATCGATCTGTACTGTATTTGGACGAAAAATCAATCAGATAGGACGGCACTTTATATTGCTCCATCATCTGTGTACTCAGTATCTTTCCACCTACTTCAAATGAAACCGTGCCCTCTGCATTCTGTATTCTGTGTACGGGTACATTTGCCATCTGTTCTCCCATGACCTTGCATAAGATGGATGTAATCTCCACTTCTGCACAGATTGCAGGATAACATAACACACAAAAATCCGGTCTAGCAGAAATCATATCCATGTCATCTGCGGGTGCATATACCTGTCGGTCAAAGCAGGTCGCAAGCATGGATGCAATCCCCCCACCCGCTGAAAATCCCATGACGCCGATTCTGTTTTCATCAATATTCCATTCATCTGCCCTGCTCCTAATCATACGAATCGCCCGCTGTGCATCCATTAATGCAACATCACTACGATTTTCATGTGCCTCGGACGGTAATCTGCATTTTAGTACAAATGCCTGAAATCCTTGCTTCTGAAGCCATTCTGCTATTTCAAATCCTTCTGAATTTATAACGAGCCTGCGAAATGCGCCGCCAGAGACCACCAGAATTGCCGGCATTTTTTCAGTCTTCTTCCCCACTTGTTCCGTTAGAAATGGATAGATCGATGGGATTATTACATGCTCCACCAGCAGTTTTTCTTTCTTACCTTCTGTCGCCTCCACCTTTGTCCAGACCTCTTCCATATCCAGATTCTGTGATCCAGGTGCCGTTCCATTATAAAGTGTTATCTGTTCATACTCTGTTTTCATATCATTTCACCCCAAATTAATTGTATTTTAGTGCAATGCAATACTACACCAGTTAATATTACCTGTTCCTATCTATCATGATACATCAAACAGAGCAAAAAATTTACTTTTTTATCAAATTGCGGACAACACTTTCATTTCCTACTGCACCGATCTCTACAAAAAAAGAGCAGATCCAGTCTGCCCTCTTTTTTTATATCTATGCGCTCCTGCTGATTGCGGCTGTATAGATCTTTTCAATCAGTGCCAGCGCTCCGCGATACCCCACATAAGTCCTGTTGATCACGACCTCGTATGATACAGGGAATCCTACTTCTACAATGCAGCCCTCGATTTCATGTACGACATCCCGATCCCATGCGGAGCCAAATATAATTGGCGTCTGTCCACCATAATCCGCCTTTTTAATCAGCTGGCCTGCGATATAACCGTCTTCCACAAATTCGATTTTTTCTGGTGTTCCTGTTCCTAAATCTGCAAATTGCTCTTTGATCATTTTTCTGTACTTTTCAGGCGCATTATCTGTTATGACCTGAACAGACGGAATCAGCCCCAGCTGATTCACTAGAAAACGATTAATGGAGAGCGTATAGGTACTGTCCGCAATAACTGAGTATTTTGATGGAAGTCCCCACCAATACTCTGAATAAAAGTCCTGAAAATATTCCAGATATTTATAATAGACTTCCTCCCTATATAGTCAAGTTATATTTCCCATAAATACTGGGCTTCTTCTATCTTT
>CAJMQE010000068.1 GCA_905215405.1 uncultured bacterium | reverse complement strand
TTTAATTTGTGGTAAAACTGCAGTAGGCAGGAACTATAATTTGCCGCGTGACATTAGAAGGAGAAAAACAGAATGTTAGAATTTAAATATGATACACAGTTATTAATTGAAGGAAAGAATTTGGATGAAGATGCAATCAATGAGTATTTTACAGAGCATTTTAAAGGAGACTGCCTTCTGGCAGTTGGAGATGAGGATCTGATCAAAATCCATTTCCATACAAATGAGCCATGGAAAGTATTAGAGTATTGTTCATCAATTGGAGAAATCTACGATATTGTGGTAGAAGATATGGAAAGACAGGCAAAGGGCTTACAGGGCTGATGCTCGTATTCGTCGATTTCAGAGATGAAGAATCAAGAGCATAGGGAGATCACGATGGTAAATATTGAAACAGACAGGTTAAATATTAGACCTATGAACAAGCAGGAACTGAGAGAACTGATCGAATCCTATCGCATAACAGTTCCAGAATTAAGTATGGCTTATGCGGAAATGCTGGCTGCATGTGAAAATTATCCAGAACATTTTCTATGGTATACATCATGGAAAATGTGTAGAAAAGAAGATGGTAAGGAAATAGGATACGCCGGATTTAAAGGCCTGCAGAAGGATGGCAGCGTAGAAATAGGATATGGTGTAGAGGATGCATATCAGGGGCATGCATATGCCACAGAAGGCACACAGGCATTATGTCAGTGGGCACTTGAACAGGAAGGGGTCTCTAAAGTGGAAGCAGAGACGGAACCTAATAATACTGCATCACAGAGAGTGTTAGAAAAGAATGGTTTTCACCCAACCGGACAAGTCGGTGAGGAAGGTCCGAGATATGTATTGCTTAAAAAGTAGCGGCTGTATATATGATTGTAAAGAAACAATATTGAAAGGATTCCTTGCAATTTAATAGAAAAATTATAAATTCTGGAAGAAATAAACGGTTTTATTCCAAAAAAGAATGGAAACACTATTTTCCATAGGAAAATACCATGTATAAGTAATTGTGCTCCGAACTTTTTTATAGTAAGATGTTACTTGTGAAAAAAATAGTGGACACTAATTTTGTCTGAGTGTCAGGAAAACACTAGATAAAGGAGATTTCAATGAACAGTAATAAGAGTCATGCTGATGAGTCGAAACAGGACATCAGCAACATTTACAAGTTAGATGGCAGGGTACCTGTTGCCAAAGCGATTCCGTTTGGTCTTCAGCACATTCTGGCCATGTTCGTAGCTAATATTGCACCAATCATTATTGTTGCAAATGCATGCGGACTTTCAGATAAGCAGAGAGCAATGCTGATCCAGAGTGCTATGATCATAGCAGGTATCGGAACACTGATTCAGCTTTTTCCAATCTGGAAAGTTGGTTCAGGTCTTCCCGTTGTTATGGGTATCAGTTTTACATTCGTATCGATCATGTGCTTTGTAGGTGCAACCTATGGGTATAATGCAATCGTCGGTGCAGTGCTGGTCGGAGGTATTATAGAAGGCCTGTTGGGTCTTTTTGCGAAATACTGGACTAAAATTGTTGCACCAATTGTATCAGCAAGTGTTGTTACCGCAATCGGATTTTCCCTTCTTTCTGTAGGGGCAGCATCTTTTGGTGGTGGCAGTGGTAGTGATACATTTGGTTCCCTTGAGAACTGGATTCTTGGTTCAGTGACTTTGGTAAGTTGTATTCTTTTTAATATATTTGCAAAGTCTTATTTCAAGCAGTTGTCAGTACTTTTTGGTCTGGTAGTTGGTTATATTCTTGCAGTAATTCTTGGAGTAGTTGATTTTTCAGCACTGAGTGGTACATCTATTATTGCATTCCCTCAGTTGATGCCTTTTAAACCAGAGTTCAACATAAGTGCAATTGTTTCTGTAGTTATGATATTCCTTGTATCAGCAACTGAGACAATTGGTGATACATCTGCCCTGGCTTCTTCAGGCCTTGGTAGAGAAGTCACAGAAAAAGAAGTATCCGGATCTCTTGCATGTGATGGATTTATCAGTGCTTTATCCTCTGTATTTGGATGTCTTCCAATTACATCATTTAGCCAGAACGTTGGTCTTGTAGCAATGACTAAGGTCGTTAACAGATTTGCCATTGCAACAGGTGCAATTATTATGGTACTCGCAGGTGTGTTCCCAATCTTTGGCGCACTTCTTGCGACACTTCCAGATGCAGTACTGGGTGGATGTACGATCATGATGTTCGGTACAATTATTATCAGTGGTCTGCAGATGCTTGGAAAATGTGGATTTACACAGAGAAATATCACTATTGCAGCACTTTCTCTTAGTATGGGAATCGGTTTCACACAGGTTCCAGAAATCTTTGCCATCTTCCCTAAGATCGTGGTAAATGTATTTGCTGAAAACTGTGTTGCAGTTGTTTTCGTAGTTGCAATTATTTTAAATCTGGTTCTGCCAAAAAATATGGAAGCATTTGAAGGCAACCATACAGAAACACAGGAACAGGTTGAAACGAATTAGGTTTAAATCACAATTAGTATTAGATAACGAATTAGTATTAGATAACGAATTAGGTTTAAATCACAATTAGTATTAGATATTAAATTAGTTTTAGATAATGAATTAGTTTAGATAGCAGGTTCGGTAGATAACGGAGTAGTTGCTATATGAAAAAAGTCCTGGCGAGGAATTGCCGGGACTTTTTTTACGTATTGCTTGAAAATTAAATAAAACAGGCATAAATTAGTATTATCATATTGTAAAAATTTATGCAGTGATACGAGGTATGCAAGGACAGAGGGGAGGTATTTGTATGAGAGATCGGATTGTGTGCAGACATGCACAGATAGAAGATGCACCATTGATTCACCAGCTGATGGTGGAAGCATTTATGACACTATATGAAAAATATCATGATGAAGATACCAGTCCGGCAAAAGAGGGACTGGATAAGGTGATCAGTAAAATGCAGATGAAAGGCAACAACTATTATTTGATCTGTATGCAGAATACAGATAGTGATGCTGTACAGGAAACAGATAGAAATGTTTTACAGGAAACAGATAGAAATGCTGTACAAGAAACAGATAGAAATGCTATGCAGGTAATTGGCGCAGTCAGAGTTGTTGAAAACCCCAAAGGAGTCTGCCGGATCAGTCCTATATTTATTGTGCCAGAGTTTCAGAATGCAGGCATTGGAAGCATTGTGATGAACCAGATAGAAGCATTTTATGCGCATGCGGTACTTTGGAAATTGAGCACCATTGAACAAGAGAAAAGAGACTGTCATTTCTATGAAAAATGCGGTTATAGACAGACTGGTAAAAAGAAAAATGTGCAGGAAAATATGACGCTTGTGTGGTATGAAAAATATAAGATTACAATCAGGCGGTTCAGGGAGCAGGATGCACATGAAGTTGTAAGTCTGATCCATAGAAATTTTATAGAAGTAAATGCAGCAGATTACGGATTGGAAAAAATGAAGCTGGCAGCGAAAATGTATGATGAAGAAAAGCTTCGAAAAGTAGCATCATATGCGCATATGTATGTATTTTGCCAGGAAGATCGAATTCTTGCAGTTGGGGCGATCTCAAGTTATTGGGGAAGCGAGAAAGAGAGCATATTGCTGACAATATTTGTTCTGCCAGAGTATCATCAACAGGGAATCGGAAGGTTGATCATGCAGACGCTCAGACAGGATCCACTCTATTTAAGAGCGGAAAGAATTGAAATTCCGGCATCTATCACAGCAGTGCCTTTTTATCAGAAGTTTGGTTTCGCGTATAAAGATGGGGTTCAGGAAATGGATGGGGAAGGACATTTTCGGTTAGAAAAGTTCAGAACAGTAAAAAGGTAAAAGTAAAAAGTAAAAGTAAAAAATAAAAGTAAAAAATAAAAGTAAAAAATAAAAGTAAAAAATAAAAATAAAAAATAAAAGTAAAAAAGTAGAAAAAGTAAAAAGCTAAACAAAAAAAACAGTGGAAACAGTAGAAACAGTAGAAACAGAAATCCAAAAATCCAGAAAGGAGCAGCAGATGAGTAGAATTGTGGTATTACAGGGAAGTGTCAGAAGGGGTGGCAATACGCAGATGCTTGTAGAAGCATTTGTAAAGGGAGCAGAGCAGCAGAATTGCGTTGAGGTGATCAGTGTTGCTGATTATCATGTAAATCCCTGTATTGGCTGTAATTCCTGCTTTAGCAGAGAGAATCATCAGTGCTTTCAGCAGGATGATATGCAGAAAGTATATGACAAGCTGGCGGCAGCAGATGTGATCGTAGTGGCATCACCTGTCTATTTTTATGGAGTGAGTGCACAGTTAAAAGCTATAATTGACCGGTTACATACGCCATTGAGAAATACATTTCAGGTGAAAAAGATGGCATTATTACTGGTGGCAGCGTCTCCGTTGACGGGGGTATTTGATGCGATCAAGGTGCAGTATCAGCTGGTACTGGATTATTTTCATTTGGAGGACCTTGGTTCGGTACTAGTCAGAGAAGTAAAGAATCAGGGCGATATAGCAGGAAATGCAGGTCTGAAGGAAGCCTATGAATTGGGGACGAAGATTTGTTAAATGGAATAATCTGATAGGGGTAAAATATCAGTTACTGAAGAAGACTTGCCGATATAGATAAAGCAGGTGCACGTACTGAGTACGGGCTGGAAAGGACGAAGGAAAAGATGATTAATTTTTTTATACCGGATTTTTATGTGAGATTTGATTTGATCTGTCTGATGCATGATCTGATGCAGCAGTGTCCGGACTATTTTTATGATAATATAAGAATTGGAGCTGTCTATGGATGTTTTCCCGGAAGCATATGGAATGGTGGAAGAGTGGTCCTGGGAAGCTCTACAAAACAGGAAATCGAGTATGCGATTCAGGAATATAATAAGCGTGGAATTGCTGTCAGATATACATTTACCAATCCGTTGATCGAGGAACAGCATCTGAATGATACATTCTGTAATCTCTGTATGGAACTCGGAGATAATGGACAGAATGAGGTCCTGGTCAATTCACCGGTTCTGGAGGCTTATATTCGTAAACAGTATCCATCCTATAAGATTTTGTCTTCGACAACGAAATGTCTGGACACCAGGGAAAAGTTTCTGGATGAACTGGAAAAAGATTATGCGCTGGTCGTTGCTGATTCAGCATTTAATAATACGGAAATGCTATTTTCCCTTCCACATAAAGAGCGCATAGAGCTACTTGTAAATCACTATTGCATGGATAATTGTCCACGAAGGAAAGAGCATTATGATCTGGTCGGTAAATGTCAGCTTTCATATTCAGAAATCGATTTTACCTGCCAGAATATACAGCGTGGGTTTTATGAAGTTATGAAGAACAGATCTTTTATTACAACAGAACTTCTCTATGGAAAGTACGCGCAGGCAGGATTCTGTAACTTTAAGCTGGATGGACGTGGATTTAATAAGTTCAAGGTACTGGAGAGTTACCTGTATTATCTGGTACGCCCAGAATTCAGGGATGAAGTAAGACTTGGCATATTAAAGAATTTATAGAAAAGTTGATAGTGAATAGATAGAAAAAAGATATGAATGAATAACTAGCATAAAATATATTTAAATTTATAAATTATTTTCTTAGTTTAAATAGCAATGTAATTAGGCTTGCCATTGTTACGAACATAACAACAGCCAATAAAATTATCCTTATTATTGAGCTTGGCTGATTTAAATTTAATGCTATTGTTAAGATAATTGTTGTGAGTGAACTTGTTATCAAAGTATATACTCTTTCTGACTTTTTTTTCATATTATTATACTCCATGTTTCTATGTGTTAGATTAATATTTAATAAGTAATACCCGTGAATATACGTTAGCCTTGCTATGCTGTTTTTTCTATATCAAATTTACTATCTTCCATAAAACAACTAAACACTATCCACATATAAAGTTGTTTTACACAATTTATAAACAATTAGATATATGCTAAATTTGTAGCTATTTAGACAAGAATAAACAATAATATACAATATTATTCATTTATTGTGCTTTTATTGTATTACCATTGCGCTAATTATACAATAAAATTATTATGACAATATTCAATAGCAAAAAAATACACAATAAGACACTCACAGACTAGTTTATATGTTGTATATGCGTGATTCTCTCCTAGATAGAGGTAGATTGTTAGAAGTAAATAAGATATGTCACAAGATGATTAAACTTATTGATAGAACAATTTACAGCAAATTTGGCTTATTAAGCTGTTTATTAATATGTTCTTTATTAAAGATTAATATAATGTTTAGTTAACAAAATCATGAATATATAGAAGTGATACTAGTAAATATATAGAAAAAGCGATAAAGAAGATCACTTGTCAGGCGGACACTGGCAGGTGATTTTTTTATGCACAAAAATTGTCCTGAAATATTTCACGGGACAAAAATTACGTAGAGTGATACCAAAAATGACATGACAGAAAAGTGAGCCTGTCCGAATGGTAAGATAGCATTACAGAGCAAGGGAAATACAAGATCATGCAAATACACTTAAATGAAATCTCTTGCTCTGAATATCAGAAAAAGGAGGAAATGCAGATGTTATTTCAGGTAGAAAATGCAAAACTTGGCTGCTTTGAGGCAGGAGTTCCAGTAGCAGGCTGTTTCGCACTCGGCTGGTAGTCGTGTGAGAAAAGATTGTTGGAATACAATTAGAAATTACGAATCAGTGAATGAATGTCAGAATTGTATGTCGGAATCAAAAGGAGGGAATGCACATGTTATTTCAGGTAGAAAACGCAAAACTTGGATGCTATGAAGCAGGAGTTCCAGTAGCAGGCTGCTTTGAACTTGGCTGGTAGAAAGCAGTACAATCAGTGCAGAGGCCTGTAGCCCTGGCATCATGTTCATACATAGTCAGCGGTATAGTTTAGATAGGATCACACACATTCCCCTTGTATTCGAACTATACTGCTGGCTGAAACATAAAACATATAGGAGGATTTTCATGCCATTACTGGAAATAAGAAGTTTATGTAAATCCTATAAAAATGTAAAGGCATTAAAAAATATGTCATTTACGGTAGGAGCAGGAGAAATTGTTGCGTTATTGGGAAAAAACGGAGCAGGAAAAACAACACTTTTAAATTGCATAGCAGGAAATATACATCCGACAAGTGGTGATATTGTATACAAGAGCGAAACACTTTTGAAAGAGGAATCACGTCTGAATGAGTTCGGAATTCTGATAGAACCAACTTTTATTCCGTACATGAATGCATATGAAAACCTATGTACGCTGTTGAAAGCGACTGGAGAAAAAGATGTCGGAAAGCAGGCACAGGATTTGCTTGCATTGATTGGTCTGGCCCATAAGAAAAAAGAAAAGACAAAGGCTTTTTCATTTGGTATGAGACAGAGACTTGGATTGGCACAGGCGTTGCTCAATAAACCAGGTTTTCTGATTCTGGATGAACCATTTGTTGGGCTTGATCCATCAGGTAAAAAAATATTTAAAGATGTCATTTTACAGAAGGCCAGAGAAGAAAATGTTGGAATACTTTTTTCAAGCCATGATCTGGAAGATGTAGAAGAAATTTGTGACCGAGTTGTAATGATTGAAAATGGAACGAAAAAATTTGATGGAAGAATGGAATATAGTAAAACATTTATTGTAATCTGCGATCGAAAAATAAATGAGACAGAAAGGAATGTACTGTCTGATTATAGAATAGAGAACGAAAAGATCATGGTGACAGAAGGCAGGGAGATACAGGCGCTTTTTAGCAGACTGTCAGAACTTGAACTGGGTGTAGTGGACATGGAAATACACCAGAAATCACTATATGACTTATTTGATGATGAGGAGGAAGATGTAAATGAAGACTAAAATTCCATTATCACTCATGATCAGAACGGAACTTTTAAAGTTCTTTAAGCGAAGTGATTATATTGCTGTGATCGGATTCGTATGTATTGGATTGATATTTGCTCTGAACATGCGGGGCGACAGTTATACCGGAGTGCAGAATCAGAATGCACTTTTCTGGGTCACGGTACAGATGCTGACAACAACGACACTGTTCATTGGTCCGGTCATTATGTCGTTCATTGGAACACAGATGCTTGCTAGTGAAATCGATAATAAGAGCATTCTGCTCTTTACGGTCAGAATCAGGAACAGAAAAAAGATGTATGTAGGAAAAAGCTTAGCACTGCTGTTAATAGGAATGCTTTTTTTCCTCGCAAGTACAGTGATTCTGTTCATTATTTATTTTCTCGCAGGAGATGCTGATTCTGTGTATATATCGGGCAAACTGGCAGGAAATAATGTAGTAGATCTACTGCTGGTTCTTTTTATGAATTATCTGTTCGCATTTTTATTGATTCCACAGATGGCATTATGTCTGGGGGCATGGATGAAGCCACTTGTTACGGTTATTATGGCATTTGTCGTAACACTGGTATGTAACAATACAGGAACACTGCCGGTCATTAAATATTTTAATCCAATGTATTATATCGTCAGACTGGCAAACGATGTGGCAGCAACGACAGATGTTGTAGAGATCAGTGGCAGTGACCGTGCGTTCTGCGTACTGACACAGCTTGCACTCATTTGCGCATACTGTCTGTTGTTTCATTTTCTGGGAGCCCAGAAGTTAAAGGAAAGGGATTTGTCATGAGAAGTAAGGTAAAGTACAGTTTACAGCTGTTCGCAGTAGTTCTTATAGGGCTGTTGGGGGTAATAGCAGGCGCGTTATTGATTTCAGTGATTTTAAGGACTGCTGGCATAGCGGACTCCTACCCGGGTAAGATTACGATGACCTGGTTCGCTATGGCACTGGGGCTGTTCTTTCTGCCGACATTATTATTTCGGTGGAGGTATCATTATTCTCTACAGGATAGCGGAATCCGCTATCCTGGCAAACTGCAGACGATAGTATGTCTTTGTCTGATAGGTGGAACTCTATTATATCTATGTATCGTGCGGGAAAATGTAAATCCGGCAATATTGGTTGTCGCAATCCTGCAAAATGCAGGGGTGGCAATTTTTGAGGAGTACTACTCAAAAGCGATCCTTTTCTATGGAATCAAAAAAATCACAGATAATAAGGTCGCGATTTTACTGCTCAGCAGTTGTATCTTTGCTTTTGTATTACATAATGAAGGAAGTCTGGATACCAATCTTATGTATAGATTTCCAATGGCACTGCTATTGGGAGGCCTGTATCTGCGGACTGGAAATCTGGCACTTCCGGTAACATTACATTTTGTAAATAATCTACTTGCAACATCTGTTTTTAACGGATAGGAGGAATCTATGAAGAAGAGACTGCATTATTTACTGATCTGTCTTTGGATGGGAATCTATAATTTATCAGTGATTGCTTTTTCCTGGTGTTTTAAACTGATCATCGATAGTCTGACGCAGAAAGAATTCTCGGGATTTACGAACAGTATAGGATTTGCAACAATTGTCGTGGCAGTTCAGGCAATTAGTAATTACCTGTATATTCGCGAGAAAAATGGATATGTGCGGGATGAGATGCAGGATATTAAAACGAAGCTCATTGATCGCTGGTTTCATCTAACTGTGAAAAAGTTCTATCAGGAAGATATCAGTAACTATCAGTCTTTTTTGTTTAATGATCTGTCTGTGTACGAACAGAATATTGTAGTGGGCAGAATTGAATTGCTCGAAAAAGTACTGCTTCTTGTTTTTTCCTGTATTGCTATTATTGCGATCAATCCGCTATTTTTACTGCTGATCATTGCTGCATTTCTGCTGTCAGTCTTTCTGCCAGGATTTTTTGGAAAGTTTGCTCGAAAGTATAATGTCTTACAGAGCGGGGCATTTGCCAAGGCTAATGAAAAAATTCTGGAAATGCTTCAGGGATTTATGGTCATTCACACCTTTTGTATTGAGAAAAAATGTGCAAAAGAATGTGAAAAAGCAGTCAAAAGTATGGAACAGGCAAAAAATGATCTGAAAACGGTCATAGCAGTCATTCAGTCCTGTCTGATGCTGATGACAACGGTACTGACACTGGTGATCTTTATCTGGGGCGGAAGAGCGGTCGTCAGCAATATGATTACAGTCGGAGAACTGATCGCGCTGATTCAGCTACTGTTCAATATCGCCAGTCCGCTCATGGGCGTGATGAATATTCTAAGCAACCAGAAGGCAGCAGCTCCGATTAAAGAGCGGCTACAGGGCTATCTGGCGCAGACAGAGAAAGCGAGTGGGGACCGGGAGTTCGGACTATGCAGGCAAATCAGTGTAAAAAATGTCAGCTTTTCTTATCCAGACCAGCAGCAGGAGATTCTAAGAGACTTAAATTATACTTTTCAAAAAGGGAAGAAATACGCGATCGTTGGAGAAAATGGGAGTGGAAAAAGTACATTTTTGAAGGTGCTTGCAGGTACGAATCAGGCTGGAGAATATGCCGGCAGGATTGTGTATGATGATGCACAAAGAGATGAGATATCCGATAAAGATTTCTGGATGAAAGTATCCTATCTGCCACAAAGTGTGTTCATGTTCCATAAGGGAGTTATGGAAAATATTAAAGTTCAGGACGCAGATCGTGTAGAAATGGATGAAATCCGGCAGTTATGTGATCGTATCGGAGCAGGCAGGTTGTTAAATGAACGGGATGAAAAGAATGCAGCAACATCTGCAAAGGATCTCTCAGGCGGGGAAAAACAGAAGATTTCATTTATCAGGGGAATTGTAAAAGCAGATACAGAACTACTGCTTGCAGATGAACCGGATGCCGCACTTGATCCGGAATCGGGTAGTAAGATGCATCATTTACTGCTACAGCTACATAAAACATGTATTGTTGTTACGCACAGAATTAATAAAAATCTACAGGATTACGATCAGATCCTGGTCATGAAACAGGGACAAATTGCAGAAAGCGGTACCTATCAGCAACTGATGGAGCGAAGGGGGTGCTTTTATGCCATGAATCAAGAAAAATGATTTTTATGAACTCGGTTCCTTTTGTGTTCTGGTTTTATGCTATACTAAAATCAGATAGATTAAGGGGGACGATATCTATGAAAATTGCAATATGTGATGACAGTAAGGAAAGTATCGCCATACTGGAAGATGTTGTTGAACAAATGAAGATCAGAGGGGCTGAGACAGATTGTTTCTATAGTGGGGACAGCCTGTTGGAATTTGTCGGAAAGCAGGAAGAATATTATTATCAGATCTATCTGCTGGATATTGAAATGCCTGGGACAAATGGAATGGAGACAGCTAGGCAGATACGGGCCAAAGATAACAGGGCTGTAATCATATTTATTACATCTTATGATGATTATGTCTTTGAATCATTTGAAGTACTGCCGTTCCGTTTTATCAGAAAGCCAGTCAGAAAGGAACAGATCAGAGAGATCCTGCATGCAGCAGTGGATTATCTGTACTCGGCCAAGCGCTATCTGTTCATATCAGTTGATAAAGAAAAAATTCAGGTCTGCTGTGATAAGATCCGGTATTTTGAGGGAGAGAAACGTAAGATCCATATTCATACAACAGAAGAAGAGCTTACGTTTTATGCCAGAATGGCAGAGGTAGAAGAAATGGTAGACAGTAGTAACTTTGTGAGAATCCATGTTTCGTTTATAATCAATCTGGATTATGTGAAAGCATTTTATCCGGATGAAGTTCTTCTCACAGATGGTACCCGGCTTCCAATTAGTAAAAAATATAAAAAATCAGTCAAAGATCACCATCTTCAGTATACAAAATGGAGGATGGGATTATGAATTGGCTAAATACAAATATCTGGTTATATCTTACGATTAACATTTTCGATTTGTGGGTCATTATCCGCTATTACAGACATGTCCTGCAGACAAAAGAGAAAAAAAGAATCTGTTATGTAATCTATGGAATCTTTCTAATTCTATTTACGTTCCTGATACAATATCAAATTGAATATGCCAATATTGTTTCAATTGCAATGTGGAGCTGTATGTTCTTACCAATGTACTGTGGAGATAAAAAAAGGAAAGCACTTTATGCATTGATCTTACTAGTGTTTGCTGGATTTTCCCAGATGCTGATGTATTTTATGGTGCAGGGGGAGCATGTGTTTGTATATTCCTGTTTTATTCCGCATTTTACCTTTTTTATTGTACTGGAACTTGCGGGAAGATATCAGACAGTCAGAGAGGGAAAGCTGGACAGAAAAGTCCTGTTGATACTGATCTCGGTCCCGTTGTTGAGTTTTGTAGCAATGCCTTGTGTGGTCATGCTGGTACAACATATGGAAGAACTTCAGGGATCACAGAGGACAAGCATGCTGATTCCTGTTGCAGTATTGATCCTGTATGTCAATATTATGATTTTTTATTTGTATGACAGACTGAGTTCTGTCTATGAGGTAGAACGGGAGAAGACAGAATACCAGCAGCAGCTTTTGTGGCAGCAGAAGTATTACGAGACAATGGAAGAAAATTACAACGCAATACGAAAGATCAAACATGATATGAAAAACAATCTACTGATGGTCAGACAGCTGGCAGGAGAGGGAAGGGACAAAGAACTGCAGGTGTATCTGGAAGAGCTTCTGGAGGAAGGCGATGAAGTCCTCAACTTTGTCAGTACCGGTAACACAGGACTGGATACGATCCTTAATATTAAGATCTCGCGTGCCCAGAAACATGGGATTTCAATCAGGAGAGATATTAGTATTCCTGCAAATCTGGATCTCCCATATCGGCATTGTATCCGCATATTTGGAAATTTACTGGACAACGCAATCAATGCAATTGAAAAGAGTAAATGTGCAAAAAAAGAAATCTATCTGTTTATGACTTATCAGCAGAATACGCTTGTGGTACAGATATCCAATCAGTATGACAAAGAGGCGGAAACAGAAAGAACAGCAAAAAGTATTACAGCAAAAGAACAGAAGGACAAAAAGGTATTTCATGGGCTGGGCATAAAGATCGTCAAAGCGACTGTCATGAAATATCAGGGATCTTATCATGTGGAAGATGATGGGAGCCAGTATACAGTAAATATCATGCTTTATTTTATGTGAGGAGAAAACCTGGAAAAGATGTTATGAAATATCACAGGACAAAATGAATGGAACCAAAAATCATAATTTTACCGGTTGGAAAGGGGTATTCTATGAAAGTTACAGAGCATTTTCACAGTGATGTTGCAAGTTTCGAAGTGGAGGGAATCAGTATGGTGGGAAATAATCGTACCGGTTCACTGATTGGCCTGACGAACGCAGGAAAGACATTTGTAGACAGTATTTTACAGGCAGGGACAGCAGAAGTATCAGAGGAACTGCATCCGCTCTATGAGGCATTGAAGAAAAATCATTATTTTGTAGATGATTTTACAAAAAAGAATCGGATAACATCCGCTTATTTGCATGTTACGGACAGATGTAATCTGCATTGCCTGGGGTGTTATTCCTACGTAAAGGAAAGAAATTGCAGGCAGGATCTGACAGAAACAAAAATTTATCATATTCTGGATGAGCTGGCTGGAAATGGCGTGAAAATATTGGTGATTTCTGGTGGAGAACCATTTATTAGAAAAGACATTGCTTCTATTTGCAGGTATGCTAAAAATCTGGGAATCAAAGTACAGGTAATTACGAATGGGAGGATGGAGAAAGAAAGATATGAAAAAGCGTTACCATTTATTGATGCCATCAGTGTTTCAGTGGATGGATTTCAGGAAGATGTACATTTTATCCGAGACAATGGAATTATGCCGCAGGTACTGGATACAGTTAGATTCTTAAAAGAAAGAACAGATATGGTCAATCTGATTTTTACACTGCATAAAAAGAATATCGCTTATATGGAACAATATGTGCAGCTTGCAAAACAGCTTGGGACAACATTTAATTTTAGTATGCTGACAGCTGCAGCAGATAATCCGGTCTTCCAGGACTACCTTCTCGGAAATGAAGAATTTGAGCAAATGAAGGCATTTCTGAAAAAACACCATGCGCATATTACCGATTCGCCTATGGATACAGACTATCTTTCCTGCAAATCAAGATGTGGCGCAGGAAAGATGATGGTCAGTATCAGTGCAGATGGTACGGTCTATCCCTGTCATATGTTACATATTCCGGCTTTGCAACTTGGAAATGTCTTAAAAGAACCACTTTCCAAAATTGTATTTCGCAATGACAATCCCTTTTTAAATCTGGATATTCATCATATTGATGGATGCCAGGACTGTAAATATGGATATTTCTGCGGTGGTGGCTGTAGAGCCAGAAGTTATCTCGCAAGCAGAAATATTTACGCAAAGAGTGATATCTGTGATGTCAGTTATCAGACCCTTGCTGTAAAATTTGATAGGTTAAAACAGGCGCATGGCTTGTCTTCATAAGATTTTCTATAAAATATTCTGCTATTAAGACTGGTGGGATTTTGTGTAAGTGTCCAGAATGGCTTTCTTTCCAATCGAGATCGTATTTCCATCGATCATAAGAGGACGTTTTACAAGCATTCCATCAGTGGCAAGCAGCTGCAATTGTTCTTCTTCGCTCATCTGAGGCAGTTTTTCTTTTAAATTCTGCTCTTTGTAGATCATTCCTGAAGTATTAAAAAACTTCTTGAGTGGATAGCCGCTGCGCTCCCACCAGTCTTTGATCTCCGTGTAAGTAGGGTTGTCAGTTCTGATATCCCTCTCCTCATAAGAAATATTGCAAAGATCCAGTTCTTTTCTGGTTGCCTGACAGGTTGTACATTTTGGATAGTGTAAAAAAAGCATAAAAATTCTCCCTTCATTTGTAACAGAAACTCTGTTTGGAAAGTTTCTTTTTCCCTTATTAAAATTAAATTTGTTTCTTTTATTTTTTGATTGTAACTGAAAAATTATGTATCTGCAATGGATGAAAATGGGATTTTCATGCAAAAAAAGCAAATATTTGTATATTTTACGTTGTCTTTATACACTCGAATAAGCATTTGAAAAAAACATATCCTAATGAGTGAAATCAATTCCCACACACAATCATCATAAATAAAATTTTATGATCAGATAAGAAGGGCATACTGATTTCAACAGGAAACGGGACTAATTTTATATTTTCAGTAACTTTAAAAATATGAGAAAGAAAGGACCGGATCAGATGAGCAGAAAAAGAGAAGATTCCCAGCATCATATTGTGCAGGGAAAAAGCGGGTACGAAGCAAAAAATGGATGTGGACATTGTGGATGTCACCAGGATGGAACCCATGAGGCAAAGGAACATGGTGGACATGGCTGCTGTAGTCATGGCGCACATCATAAAGAAGGCGGACATGAAAACCATGAGCACTGTGGATGTCATTCCAGTCACGCCGGACCTCAGAATGATTTTTATGGAAACAATGTAGGAGATCATGATATCAGAGATACAGTAACAACGTATAGTAACCCAAATGATATTCCTATGGGACTGGGCCTGTCGTATCGCCCAGATGGATCGAATAACTTTTCTGATATGACCAAAGAACAGAGAAGAACATTGATCACACAGTATAAGCAGGGTCGGGCAGAAGATGAAATGAGCCAGCTCGTAGACAGAAAAGCGACAGAAAGTTTTCAGTAATGCAAAAATAATGGGTCGAATTATATAGTTGAAAAAGTTTTTTTATTGTGTTTTAGAAAAGAAAGATTCTATCGTGTAAAAGATGAATGAGTATGACTTGTAATTGAAAGAAGAAATTGAGATAAATGGATCCAGTCAGGTATGATCTGATGCAGAGGAATGAGTGTCATCAGCCGTTGCCTGACTGGATTCTTTTATTCTAATTGTCTTCAATGTATTTTAGTTGAACCTTACTTGCTTTTACATAGCGGATACTGGAAAAGATATAGTAGCTGTCTTGACAAATCTGCAGTGCTTCGGTACAATGAAAGAATATTGAAAAGGCTGTGAATAGAAGTAGTAAAAGCTGCTGTCATTTTCAGAGAGTTGCCGGGTGGTGCGAGGCAGCATGACGAACTTTGAACTCATCTAGGAGCTCCGAGGCTGAACAATGTAGTAAGCTTTGGCGGGAATTCCCGTTATAGAAAGTGATCTTAAAGTGCAGGAAGTAATTCCTGAATAAGAGTGGTACCGCGGTAGGTGAATCTGATTCCTTTCGTCTCTTTTTGGAGATGGAAAGGATTTTTTTTTTTACGGGTACTTTTAGAAAAAATTGTAATAAACTGTGGATTTCTGACCACGATAAAGCATAGGAGGATATTATGGAAAACATGGAAAAAGCTTACAACCCAAGAGCCATTGAAAAAAAGTGGCATACTTACTGGGACGAGCACGAAACATTTAAAACGGATGTATGGGATTTCAGTAAACCAAAATATTACGTACTGGATATGTTCCCTTACCCATCAGGAGTAGGTCTTCACGCAGGACATCCAGAAGGCTATACAGCTACTGATATTATGTCAAGAATGAAGAGAATGCAGGGATATAATGTACTTCATCCAATGGGGTATGACTCATTTGGTCTGCCAGCAGAACAGTATGCAGTAAAAACTGGTAATCATCCAAATGGATTTACAGAAAAGAACGTAGAAACATTTACAAAGCAGTTAAAAGAACTGGGATTTGACTATGACTGGTCAAAGATGATCGCAACAAGTGATCCAAAATTCTATAAATGGACACAGTGGATCTTCAAACAGTTATACAAAGATGGCTATGCAAAATATATCGATATGCCAGTTAACTGGTGTGAAGAACTGGGTACAGTACTTTCTAATGATGAAGTTATCGACGGAAAATCAGAACGTGGTGGATACCCTGTTGTTCGTAAGAACATGAAGCAGTGGGTTATCGATCAGCCTGCATTTGCAGAAGAACTGCTCGATGGTCTGAACAAGATCGACTGGCCAGAATCTACAAAAGAAATGCAGAGACACTGGATCGGTAAATCCGAAGGTGTTGAAGTAGACTTTAAGATCGTAGGTGGCGGAGATTTCTCAATCTATACGACATGTATCGAAACAATCTATGGTATTACATTTATGGTACTGGCTCCAGATGGACAGACAGTCAAAGATCTGATGCCAAGAATTGAAAATAAAGAAGAAGTTCAGGCTTATATCAATGAAACATTAAAGAAGAATGATATGGACCGTACAGAACTCAATAAGACAAAGTCAGGATGTCAGTTAAAGGGAATCTACGCTGTGAACCCTGTCAACGGCAAAGAAGTACCTCTTTTCATCGGTGATTTCGTACTGGCTAACTATGGTACAGGTGCAGTTATGGCTGTTCCATGTCATGATCAGAGAGATTTTGAGTATGCTGTTGCTCACAAGGTCCCTATGATTCAGGTCATTGAAGGTGCTGATGTCAGTGAACATGCATTTGAGAAGGGTGATTACCTTGGAAAAGGCTGTAAACTGCTGAATTCAGAAGAATTTACAGGTCTGACTGTGGAAGAAGCAAAAAAAGCAATTACGGATAAGCTTGTAAAAATGGGTGTTGCACGCAAGAAAGTCAACTATCATTTCCGTGAATGGATCTTCGCAAGACAAAGATACTGGGGTGAACCAGTGCCAGTTGTACATGGCGAAGATGGAGAAATCCACGTACTCGATGATGCAGAATTACCATTGGTATTGCCTGAACTGGAAGACTATAAAGGTCAGAACGGAAAGGCTCCTCTGGAAAATGCAACAGAGTGGAAGAAGTATGATAAAAATGGCGTAAATGGTACTCGTGAAACTTCAACAATGCCAGGTAGTGCAGGTTCAAGCTGGTATTATTTAAGATATATCGATCCTGACAACGACAAAGAATTTGCAAATCAGGAATTATTAAAGCACTGGATGCCTGTCGATCTGTATATCGGTGGACCAGAACATGCAGTAGGACATCTGATGTATTCAAGAATCTGGAATCATTATCTTCATGACAAGGGATTATCTCCAGTTGAAGAACCATTTAAGAAGCTGGTTCATCAGGGTATGATCCTTGGTTCAAATGGTATCAAGATGGGAAAACGTTTCCCTGAGTTCGTAGTTAATCCAAGTGATATCGTAAGAGATTATGGTGCAGATACTTTAAGATTATATGAAATGTTCATGGGACCTTTAGAGGCATCAAAACCTTGGAATTCACAGGGCGTTGAAGGTGCTAAGAGATTTATCATGAAGGTATGGAACTTCTTTACAAAGGAAGAACATTTCTCAGATGAGAAGAAAGATGAACTGGTTAAGATCTATAATCAGACAGTAAAGAAAGTAACAAGTGATTTTGAAGTTCTTGGTTTCAATACAGCAATCAGTCAGATGATGATCTTTGTCAACAACGTAACAAAAGCTGGCAGCTGTCCAAGAGAATTTGCAGAAGGATTTATTAAGATGTTCTCATGCATCTGTCCTCATGCAGGTGAAGAAATCTGGCAGATGATGGGTCATGATGACACGATCGCTTATGAAAAATGGCCAGAATATGATGAAGCTGCTTGTGTAGAAGATACAATCACAATTGGTGTTCAGGTCAACGGTAAGGTAAAAGGTAAAGTTGAACTTGCTGCTGATGAGGAAGAAGCTTCTGCAAAGGAAAAAGCAAAAGCAGTTCCTGGTGTTGCAAGAGCAATCGAAGGAAAGACAATTGTTAAGGAAATCTATATCAAAGGCAAGATCATGAATATAGTTGTAAAATAATTAAAGTGGTAAGCCGCATAAAATGCAGAATAAAATGCATTTTATGCGGCTTTTTTAATGCCAGAAAAAATAGATAATGTACAAATATAAAATAACAGATATAAAATAACAAATATTAAGTAACAGACATTAAATAACAGATATAAGAAGACAAATATAGAATGAAAATATAAAATGGTAAATAAAAAATAAGTATATAAAAACAAATATAAAAAGTTAAATTTCTCATATTAAAAAAGACAAATAGAAGAATGTACAAATATAAGAATGTACAGTTGCAAACAAACATAGAATAACTTCTGTAGGAAATCATTTTTAAGATATCAATACGCTTAAAATTGATTCAGATCAGCCATCATTCAAATGCTGAATGATAGTAAAAAACAGGAGGATATTGTATGAAGGGATTTGCAATGCTTGCAATTGGTAAAACCGGTTGGATCGATAAGAAAGAGCCGGAATGTGGCCCGCTTGATGCCATTATTAAGCCACTTGCCGTGTCTCCGTGCACATCGGATGTACATACGGTCTGGGAAGGTGCCCTTGGCGAAAGAAGTGATATGATCCTTGGACATGAAGCAGCTGGTGAGGTGGTAGAAGTTGGTCAGCTGGTGAAAGACTTTAAACCGGGCGACAAAGTTATTGTACCAGCAATAACACCTGACTGGGGAGCCGCAGAATCACAGCGCGGATATTCCATGCATTCAGGAGGTATGCTCGCTGGCTGGAAATTCTCTAACTTTAAAGATGGTGTATTTGCAGAATATTTTCATGTCAATGAGGCTGATGCCAATCTGGCACATTTACCGGAGTCCATGGGCCTCGCAGATGCTGTTATGTTGGCAGATATGGTGCCTACAGGATTTCATGGGGTAGAACTTGCGGATATTCAGTTTGGTGATTCAGTATGTGTAATCGGCATCGGACCAGTAGGTCTGATGGCAGTGGCTGGCGCTGCACTTCGTGGCGCATCTAGATTGTATGCAGTCGGCTCCAGGGAAAAATGTGCACAGACCGCAAAAGACTTTGGTGCAACAGATATCATTAACTATAAAGAGGGGGATATCGTAGAGCAGATCATGGAAAAGACCCACGGAGCAGGAGTGGATCGAGTCGTAATTGCTGGAGGAAATGTGGATACCATGGCTCAGGCGGTCAAGATGGTAAAGCCAGGCGGAGTCATTGGAAATGTGAATTATCTCGGTGATGGAGAGTATGTGAAAGTACCGCGAATCGAATGGGGATGTGGCATGGGCCATAAAACAATTCGAGGAGGTCTGATGCCGGGAGGCCGTGTCAGAATGGAGAAACTGGCATCGCTGGTAGAAACAGGACGAATTGATCCATCAAAGCTGATCACGCATCGGTTCGTTGGATTTGAACATATGGAAGAAGCATTGTTAATGATGAAGGATAAACCACGAAATCTGATCAAACCACTTGTTATAATTAAATAAATTGAAGGCTGTCGAAATTTATTTTCGACAGCTTTTTTTGTATATACAATAAAACCCCCTGTTATACAGGGGGAAGACGTCAAACTT
>CAJMQE010000067.1 GCA_905215405.1 uncultured bacterium | reverse complement strand
TAATATCGCAAACGATACTAACTTCTCTTTGAATCCTTAACTTAACACCATTGCCTTTTCGCCCTGACGTTTCCTTAGATCGTGTAAAGAATATCATATATGGAATTATTGTTTAAACTACTTTTGTTAAGTACTTTACCTTAGTAAAACACCTATTAACCGAAGTATCTGTTAAGAAGACCTTCAAATGCTTTTCCGTGACGAGCTTCGTCTTTTGCCATTTCATGAACTGTATCATGGATTGCATCAAGATCAGCTGCTTTTGCACGTTTTGCAAGATCGAATTTACCAGCTGTTGCACCATTTTCAGCAGCAACTCTTAATTCAAGATTCTTCTTTGTACTACTTGTTACTACTTCACCGAGTAATTCAGCAAATTTTGCAGCATGTTCAGCTTCTTCATAAGCTGCTTTTTCATAGTACATACCAACTTCTGGATATCCTTCTCTGTGTGCTACTCTTGCCATTGCAAGGTACATACCAACTTCGCTACATTCACCTGTGAAGTTCGCTCTTAAATCTTCAAGAATATCTTCGCTTACGCCCTGTGCTACACCAACGGAATGTTCAGCTGCCCAAGTCATATCACCCTTCTGTTCTTCAAACTTTGAAGCTGGTGCATTACACTGTGGACATTTTTCTGGAGCCTGATCTCCTTCATAGATATAACCGCATACTTTACATACAAATTTCATAATTTCCTCCTTCTGTCGCTTTGCGACAAATACACATTTATTTAATATTTTATAATACTCGTAATCTGTAAATCAATAATAGTAATGATTACTTTTTTATAATATCATAAGGTTTTCTTGTTGTCAATAATCTTTTTCATTATTTCTTTTTATACTTTACTTATATCATATATTTCGACATTATTCTACATTTTTATTATTTTTCATACAATTAGGGCATTTGCCATAGAAAAAGATACTACTTCCCTCTACTGTCCCTGCAAAATTCTTATTTGCCATCTGATTGAGAGCTTCCAACGCCTTCCGATCTTCTAATTCAATATCAAGAACTGCACCGCATTCTGTACACTGAAAATGAAAATGAGGATCCGTGCAACCATCAAAGTGCTCCGAGCCATCACTACATGGAACTTTGATTGCTTCATTAATATTTACAAGCAATGACAGATTTCGATAAACAGTTCCGAGACTGATATTCGGAAACTCTTTTCTGACATTCATATAAACCACATCTGCAGTTGGATGATCTTCCCTGCTATCTAAAAATGCTTTAATTGCTTCTCTCTGTCTACTATATTTTAATTTTTGCATAAACTTTTCTACCTTCCTGGTCAATCATTAAATTTCTAAATTACTGAATACCCATTTTAATAAATAGTAATTGTTACTAATATCATATTATAGGATAGGATTCGTTGTCAATCTCTTTATTACTCCGTTCGTGACAATTCTCCTTAGAACTATCTCTGACTAGAACTATCTCTGGCTAGAACTATCTCTGGCTAGAACTATACCTGACTAGAACTATACCTGACTATACCTGCCCTACCTAATTGCTGCTCTCTCTTGTGTGACTGATTTTATCTCTCTCATATCCACCCATTTTTTTCTCTCCTGTCTGACTATTTTCAGATAGCAAAAGAAGCCCACTTATTATATAGGAAGAAACCTTTAATAAGTGGGCTTTATTTTTACATACGAAAATATGAAACTATATTCTATTTCAGAACTGTAATTAACAACAGTTTATTTGGATAATTCTGTGATCAGCGACATGATTGTCTCGATAGAATCGGCCTGCTTGCTGGATGCCATCGTATCTATGTACTGCTGTCTGTTTTCATATAACTGATTGATCTCTGCCAGGAAACCTTCCGGTGTCAGGCTCTCTTCCTGCATAACACGGCTGTATCCCTGTTCTTTAAATGAATTTGCATTCAGGATCTGATCTCCACGACTTGCATTTGCAGAAAGTGGAATCAGAAGATTTGGTTTCTTCAACGCAAGTAATTCACAGATCGCATTCGCACCAGCTCTGGATACAACGATATCTGCCGTTGCAAACAGATCTCTGAGTTCTTTATTAATATACTCATACTGAACATAACCAGCAGTTCCATTTAATGTTTCATCTGTTTTTCCTTTGCCGCAAAGATGAACGACCTGATATTTTTTCAGAAGTTCTGGCAGGATACCTCTGACTGCTTCATTTACCTTTACCGCACCTGTACTTCCGCCTACCACGAGAATAACTGGCTTTGCAGCCTCAAATCCACAGAATTCAAGACCTTTGATCTTACTTCCTGACATCAATTCTTTTCTAATTGGTGAACCTGTAAGAACTGCTTTTTCCTGTGGCAGATATTTAACGGTCTCTGGGAAATTACAGCAGATCTTATTTGCTGACTTACTTGCGATCCTGTTTGCCAGACCAGGAGTCATATCTGATTCATGAATGATTACAGGAATATGCTTTCTTCCTGCTGCCAGTACTACTGGTACAGATACGAATCCGCCCTTTGAAAATACAATATCCGGCTTGATCTGTTTCATTAATTTGTTTGCCTGACCAAATCCTTTCAGAACACGAAATGGATCTGTCAGATTCTTTACGCTCTTATATCTTCTTAATTTTCCTGATGAAATCCCATAGTATGGAATATCCATCTCTTCAATCAGTTTTTTCTCTATTCCTTCGTAAGAACCGATATAAAATACTTCATAACCAGCTTCTTTTAAACTTGGAAGCAATGCAATATTTGGTGTAACGTGTCCGGCTGTACCGCCACCCGTCAGTACTATTCTCTTCATATCTATCAGAACCTTTCTTTAAAACTACAGTGAACACACAGGTCTTCACTGACTTTTCGATCTCTAAATCCCTGAATCATATCTTTCGCACGACTGCTATTGAGAATCTCTTCCATTGGTGTCGTAAAAATATTTCCCAGTGCAATGACTCCATTTCCATCCAGACAACATGGTACGACTGTTCCATCACACAACACTCCGATATGCGTACGCAGTCCCTGACAGAAACCTGTTCTGCATTCATAGTCATCCTTTACATCCGGCCATACGAACGGACTCTGTACATTGACATACAGTCGATCCCTGATCTTGCAGTTCCTGTTTCCAAAGAGCGTTGGATCTTTTTTGGTATTCCAAAGTCGTAATGAAATCTCTGTTTTTGTTTTACTGTTGATCTCATTGCAACAGTAGATCAGATCTGTGAGATAATCCTCAACATCTACATTGGAGTTATCATCCGCACTATGAACCGAAATGTTCATCTGATGGACTTTTGCTGCTGTTAAAATGGATAGTTGTTTCTTTACCAGTGTTCCATTTGTTGTTATATTAATGTTCATATTGTTTTTTTCACAAATTGCAAGGATCTGCTCCAGCTGTGGATGCAGAAGCGGTTCTCCTTTTACATGCAGATAAATGTAATTGGTATATGGCACAAGTTCGGCAATCACATGTTCAAACTCTTCAACAGCCATAAATCTTTTCGCTCTTTTTGTTTCCTGACAGAACGTGCATGCCAGATTACAGACATTTGTAATTTCAACATAAACTCTTTTAAAACGATTTACCGTTCCCATTAATGAGAAGCCTTATACTGCTTTAATGCAATTGCGAGCTGGTCAGGACATGAAGTAGCCTTAAAACCACATTTAATATTCTGCATTCTGTTGATTGCCTCATCGATATCCATTCCATCTACCAGGCTTGCAACACCCTGTGTATTTCCTGAACATCCACCTTCAAATCTTACATTTTTTACTTTATTATCGATAACGTCGAACTCGATTGATCTTGAGCAGACACCTTTTGTCATATATTTCATTTTCTTTTCCTTTCCAGACTCATACCTTTATATTATAAACGCATTTCCTATATAAAGATATTAAATTTTCTTTAAACTTTTTCGACTGTGATTATATCATAATTTATTTTACATTGCTATTTACAAATTGTATAGATATAATAGAAGAACAAAAGTATTTTTAGCTATATATTTTTATCTGTATAGGACAGCTATTAATTTTGGCAATATTAAATGAAACAGGTTTTTTCTTAAAAACTGAAAAAAGAAAGTGAGGATTTATATATGATAGGTATTATTGGTGCCATGGACGAAGAAGTCGCTCAGATCGTTGAGATAATGGACATTGAAAAAACAGAAGAAAAAGCAGGTATGACATTCCGTTCTGGAAAGCTCTCAGGCAAAGATGTCGTAATCGTAAGAAGCGGTATTGGTAAAGTAAATGCTGCTGTCTGCACACAGATCCTTGCAGATGACTTCCATGCTGATTATGTAATCAATACAGGAATTGCCGGTTCTCTGAAATCTAAGATCGATATTGCTGATATCGTTATTTCCAGTGATGTTCTTCATCATGATATGGATGCAACTGCATTTGGTTACCCTCTTGGACAGGTTCCAAGAATGGATACTTTATCTTTCAAAGCTGATGAACATCTGATCCAGGTAGCAAAAGAAAGTTGTGCTGTTGCTGTTCCTGATATCGGTGTTCATGTTGGACGTGTTGTCAGCGGTGATCAGTTCATCTCTGCAAAAGACGTGAAAGAAAAAATCGAGAAGAATTTCGATGGTTACTGTACAGAAATGGAAGGAGCTGCAATCGCTCATACTGCTTACCTTAACAAAATTCCTTTTGTTATTTTAAGAGCTATTTCTGATAAAGCTGATGACAGTGCTTCTATGGATTACCCAACTTTTGAAGCAAAAGCAATCAAGAACTCTGTTCATCTGATCAAAGAACTTGTAAACAGAATTTAATTTTTCGACTTTTCCTTACAAAGGAAGTGGAAATTCGTTTTGGAAAAAGGATAAAGCTGCTGATATTTGGCGGTTTTATCCTTTTTTTGTGGAACGATTTATGCTGTCATGACCTTTTCAAAACTTGTCCCCTGCCATATAATAATGTCAGTATACAGGCTAAAAAGATTCTACATCTGAAAATGAAAGGGGCATTTTTATATGAAGATATTATTTTTGCTTATGATTGCCGGATTTCTAAGCGGCATTATCAGTAAATTTATCACAGGGGGAATTTATAACCGGATGGAGAACGATACCAGCCATCCACTTGTCAAACAGATTCGTCTGAAATATGACAACTACTGTAAACTTGGTATTCAGATTAATAACATCAGTGCTTTTGTGGAAAAATCGGTTCAGAACTATCACTTCGGTGGACTAAGCCTGAATTCCTGGAATAACATCAGCAGAGAAATGGCTTATATCTGCGTTGCATGTGGTATTCTGGAAACGATCATCTACCACGAAGACTTCTCTGGCGCTGCTTTTGGACTTGGTATTGCAGTTCTTTGCGTGCTCGCACTCAGACTGACCAGCGATATCATCGATACAGCCAACAGAAGACACGCCGTCATTATCAATCTGATTGACTCTCTCGATAACAATTCCACAAGGCTGGAGCCGGTTCAGCCCGAAGTAAAAAAGCACTTTACAAGAGAAGCTTCCAACGAATTTAACCGGTTAAATAAAAGTTTCGATAAAATTCAGGCCACAAGTCCAAAGAAGCCCGTTGATGACCAGATTCTGGCCGAAATTCTGGACGAGTATCTCAGCTGAACTCATAGTTGAAATATTTGGAAGGTGTCTGTATAATATTGTAGAGTATCAATATACTTGTACATTTTGTCCCATTTGGGGGATATTTTCTTACATTAATCGCATTGGTACTACGAAAATTAAGGAGTGTGGGAGTGCATGACAAAAGTTAGTTTTGATTATTCAAAAGCAGAAACATTTATCAGACAGCATGAAATTGATTCAATGAAACCTATTACAGAAAGTGCAAAACAGCTGTTATTGTCCAAAGAAGGGGCCGGCAATGACTATCTGGGATGGATTGATCTTCCTGTAAATTACGATAAGGACGAATTCACAAGGATCAAAAAAGCTGCTGCAAAGATTCAGTCAGATTCAGAAGTACTCGTTGTAATCGGAATCGGTGGATCTTATCTTGGCGCGAGGGCTGCCATTGAATTTCTGAGACATAATTTTTATAATTCTGTTACAAAAGAAATCAGAAAGACTCCTGAAATCTATTTTGTAGGAAACAGCATCAGTTCTACATATCTTTCTAATTTAATTGACGTTATCGGAGACAGAGATTTCTCTGTTAATATTATATCAAAATCAGGTACTACAACTGAGCCAGCAATTGCTTTCAGAATCTTTAAGAAAATGCTGGAGAAAAAATACGGTAAGGAAGCTGCTGCAAAACGTATCTATGCAACAACTGACAAAGCAAAAGGGGCTTTAAAGAGCTTGGCTGATGCAGAGGGTTACGAAGAATTCGTTGTACCAGATGATGTTGGTGGACGTTTCTCTGTTCTTACTGCTGTTGGTCTTCTCTCCATTGCTGTCAGTGGTGCGGATCTTGACAAATTAATGGAAGGTGCTGCGTCCGGAAGAAAACGTGCACTGGAACTTCCATTTGAAGAAAATGATGCAATGCAGTATGCTGCTATTCGAAATATCCTTTTAAGAAAAGGCAAAGAAGTCGAAATCCTTGCTGATTATGAACCAAGTCTTCATTATACTGCTGAATGGTGGAAACAGCTTTTTGGAGAAAGCGAAGGCAAAGACAATAAAGGACTCTTCCCTGCATCTGTCGATCTGACAACAGATCTGCATTCTATGGGACAGTTCATTCAGGATGGTTCCCGCGTCATGTTCGAAACCGTCATGAACATCGAAAAGGCTCGTCATGATCTTACAATTGAGGCAGAAGACAACGATCTTGATGGTCTGAACTATCTTGCCGGTAAAACGATGGACTTTGTTAATAAGAGTGCCATGAATGGAACGATTCTTGCCCATACAGATGGCAATGTACCAAATCTGATGGTCCGCATTCCTGAACAGAATGAGTTCTATCTTGGCGAATTATTCTACTTCTTTGAATTTGCATGTGGTATCAGTGGTTATATTCTCGGTGTTAATCCATTTAACCAGCCAGGTGTAGAAAGCTACAAGAAGAATATGTTCGCACTGCTTGGAAAACCTGGTTACGAAAATGAACGTGCTGAACTGTTAAAACGTTTATAATAGAGGATTTATTTATATGAAGATTGTAATATTAGATGCAATGACACTGGGTACCGATATTGATCTGAACCGATTTACTGCTTTTGGCTCTCTGGAAATCTACCAGACAAGTACTGCTGAACAGGCTGCAAGTCGGTTAAAAGATGCTGATATCGCTATTGTCAATAAAGTACCAATGAATGAATATACACTAAAAGATGCAGCCAGCCTGAAACTGATCTCACTGACTGCGACTGGATATAATAACGTAGATCTGGCTTATACCAAAAAACATGGTATTACTATTACAAATGCTGCTGGGTATTCAACAAATTCTGTTGTTCAGCATACCTTTGCGCTACTCTTCTACGTTATGGAAAAGTTAAGTTATTACGATGCATATGTTAAGAGCGGAGATTTCTGCCAGAGTCCTGTTTTCTGTAACTTTGATAAAGTATTTATGGAACTTGACCATAAGACCTGGGGAATCATCGGACTCGGTGAAATTGGCAGAAATGTTGCTAAGATTGCCCGTGCATTTGGTTGCCGTGTTATCTATTACTCTACCTCCGGAAAAAATCATAATCCGGACTATGAGCAGGTAAACTTCGATGAACTGTTAGCACAGTCCGATATCGTTTCTGTCCATGCACCACTGAACGCTGCAACTGAACAGATGATGAACTATGAAGCATTTAAAAAGATGAAGCGCAGTTCCATTTTTCTGAATCTTGGTCGTGGACCAATTGTAGATGAAGACGGTCTTGCAAGAGCATTGGAAGAAAATCTGATTGATGGTGCCGGTCTTGACGTCATCTGCCAGGAACCAATGCGCAGTGATAATCCACTCTTTACCATAAAAGACAGTACGAAACTGATCATTACACCTCATATTGCATGGGCTACCCACGAAGCAAGGAGCCGCCTGATGGATGAAGTCTACGAAACCATCCGCTCATTTTTAAATGGCACTCCGAGCAATGTAGTTCAGCCATAATCTGATATAAAAATAAGAAAGTGTGCTTCACATACTCTCATGATCCTGCATTTCAAAGGACAGCTTTCTTGCCACGCAAATGCGCATCTGTAGTACGAAGTACTTTCATTTTATAGGATCTGTTTTCTATAAAAACAAAAAAGCTTGTTACAGCTCTACTAGGAATTTACTTCCTAAGATCTGTAACAGGCTTTTTCTTATCATCTTATGTCTGTATCCGCCCTAACAGCGGTCTCAACATTCATCTAAAAGGCTGTTCTTTCTAGTCAAGATGCTTTTTTATCATATTCTCAATCTCTTCTTTGGATACAAGACCGATAACTGTCTCTGCTTTCTGACCATTTTCAAACAGAATCAAAGTCGGAATCGACATGACCTTATACTGTACTGCAAGGTCTGAGCTCTCATCAACATTGACCTTTCCTACTTCTAATTTGTCTTTATATTGATCAGCAATTTCTTCTACAATTGGTGTAAGCATTTTACATGGGCCGCACCAGTCAGCATAGAAATCCACCAGTACAAGTCCCTTTGACTCGAGTACTTCACTTTTAAATGTTTCACTATTAAAAACTTTGGCCATAAATCTGCCTCCTCTTTTTCTGAAAGTGCTCTGGTTACACTATTCATCACTTAGTATTTCTTGTATTTAGTATTTTATTAACCTCATCAAAAGATTTTTTGATCTTAACAGCTCTGGTATTGATATTGGTGTTTCGGTAAGCTGCAACGGATAACGTATGTTTGATTCCATATTTTTTGCCCAACCTTATCACTTCCTGTCCAAATACAGATTCTATCAGGTTAATGAATGCTCTTCATTATTATAATAACATTAACAGTATTTGGTTACTATAAATTTTACGTAAACAATCATTAAATTTTTATCTTTCTGCGATCAGTTTATTGATTGGTGTACCTTTTTCTGAGAATTTTTCTTCATATTCCGTCATAATGTTTCCTTCATTCAGGACTGCATCATGATGCAGATCATATGTTACGACTCTCAGATTCCACTTTGTATTACCGATCTCTTCAACAGACCAGTCAAAAAGAACACGGTTATCCGTCTTAAACTGTACTTCTCCATCAGCTCTCAGAATACGGTCATAACGTTCAAAGAACTGATTCGATGTCAGTCTTCTCTTCGCATGTCTGTCTTTTGGCCATGGATCTGAGAAATTCAGATAAATTCTGTCCACTTCGCCTTCTCCAAATACTTCCGTGATCATTTCTGCATCCATACGAATAAATCTCAAATTCTCCAGCTGCAGTTCATCCTGCTTTTCTACTGCACGAAGAAGAACACTGGAATATTTTTCGATACCAACATAGTTGATATCAGGATTCTGCTGCGCAAGTGTCGTGATAAATCTGCCTTTTCCCATACCAATTTCAATTCTGATTGGATGGTCATTTCCAAATACTTCTTTCCATGTTCCTTTCATTCCCTCTGGTTCTGTGAACACATACTTGTTTTCTATCATGATTTCCCTAGCACCAGGTACATTTCTAAGTCTCATAAGTTTTTCCTCCATTCATTTATCAAACAATTTCTTTCTTTTATAAAGAATTTTTTTCCATTTTTTAACAATTCTGCAATTGAATTATTTTTCAAAAAGGATTACACTGATTACTATATATTACATGAAATATATCATTTGGGAAAGAGGTAATTGCAATTGGAAGAAATCATCAAAACATTATCTGACATTGACCAAAAATCAGCACGTATCATGGATGCTGCAAGCAATGAAAAGAAAGAACTTGAGTTGAAATACTCAAAGCAGAAGGAAGCATATCTGGCAAATGCAGATGCAAAGGCTTCCAAAGAAATTGATGAACTTCGAAGCACACTTAATGGGGAAATGCAGCAACAGCTGAATGAGCAGTCCGAAAATGCTCAGAAGCAGCTTAAATCACTCGATCAGAGCTATCAGTCCGGCCATACACAGTTGGCTGAAAGCATTTTCCAAAAATTAATCGAAGTGTAACAACAATATATAATGTAAATTCTATGTGCATAGGCACAAGATTGGGGTAATTATTTATGAATAATAGACTGGCTTACAGCGGCATTACCACGAAGATCAAAGCGATGAGTGGAAAGCTGCTCACGGACGAAGCGTACCGTGAAATTGCCGGCTTCTCTTCAATTCCTGAACTAATCTCCTATCTAAAAAATAATACATCCTATTCCTATGCATTCGATACGATCAATGAACACACCGTACACAGGGATGACCTTGAGAAAGTCATCGCAAACAGTCTGTATTCCGATTTCAGCAGACTTTATAAATTTTCCAATGCAACACAGAGAAAATTTTTGAACCTGTATTTCCTAAGATACGAAGTTCTGATTGTAAAAGAATGTCTGTGTTCCATTTTTGATCACAGCGATGAACCTGTTGATCTTTCTGGATTTTACGAATTTTTTAAGGAACACACAAAAATTGATGTATTAGAGCTCGCAACTGTCCGAACAATTGACGAGCTCATCGAAAATTTAAAAGGATCGCGCCTTTACCCTGTTTTTAAGCAGTTAAAAGAATATACACAGCCGACCCTGATGGACTACGAGATGCATTTGGACTTATTTTATTTTCAGGAGTTTTGGAGGAACCGCAAGAAATTTTTAATCGGGGACGATTTATACGCAATTAGTGATATTTATGGCAAAAAGATAGATTTGCTGAACATTCAATGGATTTCCAGAGCGAAGAAACATTTTCATCTTCCTCCTTCCGAAATCTACAAACTGATCATTCCGATTCAGTATAAACTGAAAAAAGACGAATTCCATGCGATGGTGGAATCAGAGAATACTCAGACATTGTCTGTTCTGATTCGTGACTCCTACTATGGGACCCATCTGGAAAATCTTCAGTCTGATACTGTCGAGGATACATATCTAAAATTACAGAATGTTCTGAACAGCAAATCTGGCCGCCTTCATCCATATTCAGTAGCAATACTGAATTCCTATCTCTACAAAAAAGAGAGAGAAAAGAACCGGCTGGTCACTGCTATTGAATGTATTCGTTATGGTCTCCCTACTGACCAGACGTTTGCTTATATCACAAAATAATTCAGGGAGGTTTTACACATGATCGTCAAAATGAAATTCTTAACAGTAACTGGTCCCAAAGATAGTCTTGACCAGGTTATTGAAGAATATCTGTACAAATATGAGTTTCAGTTGGAAAATGCTCTGACAGAGCTGAATAACGTAAACAATCTGAAACCATTCTATGGTGCAAGTCCATATCATGAGCTTTATCAACAGTCAGAAGAACTTTTAAAGCTTGTCGATACGACCGGACTGACTGATTCTGATGACATCACATTAGATGATGCCAAAAATGTGCTGGAAAAGATTCATTCTCTTCAGGAACAGTATACGACAGAACAGAAATCAGCAGAAGCATCCATCAAAAAACTGAATGAACATCTGACAAATCTGAAACCTTTTAAAGATTTTAATTATGACATTCATGAAGTCTTAAATTTCAAATTCATTAACCATGCCTTTGGCCGTATGCCAAAAGAATATTATGCAAAATATGAAAAGTACATGGAAAAGGACCTCGATGCCGTTTTTATCAAATGTGATGAAAATGAAACATTTATCTGGGGCGCCTATTTCATGCCACAGCAGCAATCTGACAAAGTTGATTCTCTCTTTGCATCCTTGCATTTCGAGAAATACAGCCTGCCTGATGGTTACTCAGGAACTGCTTCTGAAATCTATGCACAGATCGAGCAGGAAGTAAAGCAGACACAGGAACACTTAGAAGTTCTTCGTCAAAGATTCGATGAGAACTGCAAAGGTCTTGAACAGCAGCTTCTGATGGCCAATCGTAAATTAAAACGTCTTTCTGATAATTTCGATGTCAGAAAAATGGTCGCCTGCACACAGGAAAATCATACTGATTTCTTCATTCTGTGTGGATGGATGCCAAAAGAAGATGCAAGAAAGTTTGAAAAAGAAATTGAGGCGGATAAAGATATCTTCGTTGTCGAAGATGATAACAACTCTGCAACAAATAGTCAGCCACCTACAAAGCTGCACAATTTCTTTCTGTTCCGTCCATTTGAAATGTTCGTGGAAATGTACGGACTACCCGATTATAACGAAATCGATCCAACTTCCTTCGTTTCACTGACCTATGCCTTTATCTTTGGTATTATGTTCGGTGATGTTGGACAGGGACTCTGCCTTGTCATTGGCGGATTTCTTCTATATAAGATGAAAGGAATGCGACTGGCCGCAATCATTTCCTGCGCCGGTATCTTCTCTACCATCTTTGGATTTATGTTCGGCAGTGTGTTTGGATTTGAAAATATTATTGATCCACTCTGGATTCGTCCAGGTCAGGCAATGATCAATCTTCCATTTATCGGCAACATGAACCTTGTCCTTGTTGTTGCTATCGCATTTGGTATGTTCCTGATCCTGCTGACTATGCTGATGCATATTATCAACGGTATTCGTGCCCACAAAAAAGGAGAAATTTTCTTTGATACCAATGCCGGTGCAGGGTTTGTATTTTATCTTGCCCTTGTAACTGTAGTTGTCCTATTTATGACTGGAAATGCCCTTCCAGCTGGCTTTGTCATGCTGATCATGTTCGGTGTCCCTCTGATCTTAATCGCTTTAAAAGAACCACTGACTAATCTTGTTGAAAAGAAGAAAGATCTGATAGAAGGCGGTAAGGGTATGTTCCTTGTACAGACTCTCTTTGAAATGTTCGAAGTCCTGTTAAGCTACGTTTCCAACACCATTTCTTTCGTCCGTATTGGTGCATTTGCCATCAGCCATGGTGCCATGATGGAAGTCGTACTGATGTTGAGTGGTGCAGAGAGCGGCAGTATCAACTGGCTCGTCATCATCCTTGGTAATCTGATCGTATGTGGACTGGAAGGTCTGATTGTTGGTATTCAGGTCTTACGTCTGGAATATTATGAGATGTTCTCAAGATTTTACACAGGAAGCGGAAAAGCATTTCGTCCATTTCACCAGAAAGCTTGATTTTAGCTTTTCATTTAATGAAAACCGACTGTTATTTACAGCCAGCTCATACTTTTTAAAACTAACTGACATATGTTAGTTCATATAATATTTAAACCCGACGATGGGGAAAGGAAGGTATTTTATTATGACAGTAGGAATTTTATTAGCAATTGCATTAACTTTAAGTATTATCATCCCATTTGGTTATTTCCTGATTGGGGAGAAAAATAAGAAACGTTACAAGAGAACAATAGGTGTTAACGCGTTCTTCTTCTTTGGAACCGTTGCTGTTGCGACAATCGCTATGTTCGCCGGTGCTGCACCAGTGTCTGCTGCAACTGCTGACACCGCTTCCGGACTTGGTACAGGTCTTGGCTATCTGGCTGCGAGCCTTGCTACAGGTCTTTCCTGTATTGGTGGTGGTATCGCCGTTGCCAGTGCTGCAAGTGCTGCCCTTGGTGCAATCAGTGAAGATTCCAGTATTCTTGGTAAATCCCTCATATTTGTAGGTCTTGCAGAAGGTGTCTGCCTGTATGGTCTGATCATCTCCTTCAGTATCCTTGGTAAACTTTGATAAAATACATTTATTTTCATTTGGATAAGCTTTCTTTATCGTAATGAAAAGACTGGAGTTAATATGAAAATGTATCTGATCAGTGATAACATCGATACTTATACCGGTATGCGACTGGCTGGTGTAGAAGGTGTTATTATCCATGAAAAACAACAGCTCAGAGACGAACTTGAAAAAGCGATGTCTGATAAATCTATCGGAATCATTTTGATTACAGAAAAACTGAGCAGTGAATTTCCTGAAATAATTGATGATATTAAATTACACAGGAAACTGCCACTGCTGGTCGAGATTCCTGACAGACATGGAACCGGTCGTAAGGCTGATTTTATTACATCCTATGTCAATGAAGCCATAGGACTGAATCTGAAGTAGTTCTTGCTGTAATGAACTGTTGCATTTATCAGCAGTATATAACGACAGACGCAGAAATGGAGGCAAACTATGACGACTGAAGAAAAACTCAATCGTTTTCTTGAAACATCCATCAATGATGCGCGGAAACAGAGCAACGATATTCTCACGAAATACACGGATGCGCTGGAAGCAGAATTCAGAGAATATCAGCAATCCGTCGACATGCAGATGGCTGAAAAGATCAAGTCAGAGACCAGTAAGATCAAGGTCCTGACCAATCGACAACTTGCACATGAACAACTGGAAATCAAGCGTAAGATCAGTAAAAAGCAGGAGGAGCTTACCGATAAACTTTTTATTGAAATTAAAAATAAACTAGCCTCCTTTATGGACAGCCCGGAATATCACGAAATGATCATCCGCCAGATCCATAAAGAGCTTGAATTTGCTGAAAATGATGAAATCACTATCTATATAGATCCTGATGATGAAGCCAATCTCAGTTCTTTGAGGAATGCTACAGGTGTTCCACTGAAAGTGAGTACCTACTCATTCTTAGGTGGCACACGCGCTGTAATCCGCTCCAAGAACATCCTCATTGACAATTCATTTGAAACAAAATTAAAGGAAATACGTGAGAACTTCACATTTGATGGAGGTAATTTGTAAATGGATATGGATAGAAAAGGGATTATTTATGGAATTAATGGTCCTGTCATTTATCTGAAAGGAAATGCAGGATTTAAGATGTCTGAAATGGTCTATGTCGGCAGACAGCATCTGGTCGGCGAAGTCATTGCTCTTACCAAAGACAGAACGACTATTCAGGTATTTGAGGAAACGACCGGTCTAAAACCCGGCGAGGAAGTCATTGCTACCGGAGATGCAATCTCTGTAACACTTGCTCCCGGTATTCTCAATAATATATTTGATGGTATTGAACGTCCATTGAGCAAGATTGCTGAACAGAGTGGCGCTTATATTGACCGCGGTGTCAGCGTCAGTTCACTGGATGAAACAAAACTCTGGGATACAAAGATTGTTGTATCCAAAGGAGATGAGGTATTTGGAGGAAGTATTATTGCCGAAGTACCGGAAACCTCTGCAATCGTACATAAAGTCATGATTCCACCAGATCTGAGTGGTCGTGTCATTGATGTTGTGCCCGATGGAAAATACACCATCTCTGATACTATTGTTACCATTGAAACCTCTGATGGAACTGAACATTGTCTGACCATGACTCAGAAGTGGCCTATCCGTGTTCCAAGACCGATCAGCAAACGTTTTGCAGCTCATGTCCCACTGATTACTGGCCAGCGTATCCTTGATACTCTGTTTCCAATTGCAAAAGGTGGTACTGCTGCCATCCCCGGTGGATTTGGTACTGGTAAGACCATGACTCAGCACCAGATCGCAAAATGGTCCGACGCCGATATCATCATTTATATTGGCTGTGGTGAACGTGGCAACGAGATGACACAGGTTCTAGAAGACTTTTCAAAACTGGTCGATCCAAAATCAGGGAATCCTTTGATGGATCGTACCACTTTGATCGCCAATACTTCTAACATGCCTGTAGCTGCCCGTGAAGCCAGCATTTATACTGGTGTAACACTTGCTGAGTACTATCGTGATATGGGATATGATGTTGCCATTATGGCCGATTCTACTTCCCGATGGGCAGAAGCGCTGCGTGAACTTTCCGGACGTCTGGAAGAGATGCCTGCAGAAGAAGGATTTCCTGCCTATTTGGCATCCCGTCTTTCTGCATTTTATGAAAGAGCCAGCATGGTACAAAATCTGAATGGTACAGAAGGATCGGTATCCATAATCGGTGCTGTTTCTCCACAGGGCGGTGATTTCTCTGAGCCTGTCACGCAGAACACGAAACGTTTTGTCCGCTGTTTCTGGGGACTGGATAAAGCACTTGCCTACGCGAGACATTTCCCTGCTATTCACTGGCTGACCAGCTATAGTGAATATCTGTCCGATCTTGCACCATGGTACACCGAACATGTCAGCCCGAATTTTGTCAACTCTCGAAATCAGCTGATGGCAATTCTGAATCAGGAAAGCAGTCTGATGGAAATTGTAAAACTGATCGGTAGCGATGTTCTGCCGGATGATCAGAAGCTTACATTGGAAATTGCCCGCGTTATTCGTCTTGGATTCCTTCAGCAAAATGCATTTCATCAGGAGGATACCTGTGTTCCACTGGAAAAACAGATGAAGATGATGGAGGTCATTCTCTATCTTTACAATAAATCAAAGACACTGATTGCCATGGGCATGCCAATGTCAGTTCTAAAAGAAGACTCTGTATTTGAACGGATCATTTCTATAAAATATGATGTTCCGAACAAAGAACTGAATCGATTTGATGAATATATGAAGGATATCGATCGGTTCTATAATGATGTATTAGCCAGAAACGCTTAGAAAGGGTGGTGAGAATCTTGTCAATACAATATTTAGGTCTGAGTGAGATCAACGGTCCTCTCGTCGTTCTGGAAGGTGTAAAAAATGCTTCCTATGAAGAGATCGTTGAAATCACAATTAATAACAATGAAAAACGTCTTGGACGTATTATCGAAATCTATAAAGATAAAGCAGTTATTCAGGTATTTGAAGGTTCTGAGGGCATGTCTCTTAACAACTGCCACACCAAACTGACCGGACATCCCATGGAGATAGGTCTCTCTGAAGATCTGCTGGGTCGTACATTTAACGGCATTGGTGAACCAATTGATGGCCTCGGTCCTATCAAAGCCGAAAAAGAGGCAAATATCAATGGAAAACCATTAAATCCTGTAGCCCGTGAATACCCACGTAACTATATACGTACTGGTATTTCTGCAATTGATGGTCTGACGACCCTGATTCGTGGACAGAAACTTCCTATCTTCTCTGGAAATGGTCTTCCACATGATCAGCTTGCTGCCCAGATCGTAAAACAGGCTTCTCTGGGTGATAACTCCGATGAGAAATTCGCTATTGTATTTGCTGCAATGGGTGTTAAATATGATGTTGCAGAATTTTTCAAACGAACCTTTGAAGAGAGTGGTGCTTCCGAACATGTATGCATGTTCTTAAATCTTGCAAACGATCCTGTTGTTGAGCGACTGATCACTCCGAAAGTAGCTTTGACTGTTGCTGAATATCTCGCATTTGAAAAAAATATGCATATTCTGGTCGTTCTGACTGATATGACCTCATTTGCCGAAGCAATGCGTGAAGTTTCCTCTTCCAAAGGTGAAATTCCTTCCAGAAAAGGATATCCAGGATACCTCTACAGCGAACTCGCAACTATATACGAACGTGCCGGAATTGTCTCAGGAAGAAATGGATCTGTTACACAGATTCCTATTCTGACGATGCCAAATGACGATATTACACATCCAATTCCCGATCTGACTGGTTATATTACAGAAGGACAGATCGTACTGGACCGGCAGCTTCATGGGCAGTCTATTTACCCTCCAATTAATATTCTTCCATCACTTTCCCGTCTGATGAAGGATGGCATTGGTGATGGTTTTACCCGAGAAGATCATCAGGACGTCGCCAATCAGCTGTTTTCCTGCTATGCAAAAGTAGGTGATGCCCGTGCACTGGCATCTGTTATTGGTGAAGATGAACTTTCTCCTCTGGATAAGGATTACCTGAAATTTGGTAAAGCCTTCGAAACACACTTTATCGGGCAGGGTCCATCCGAAAACAGAACTATTGAAGAGACACTGGATCTTGGCTGGGAACTTCTGAAGATGATTCCAAGAAGTGAACTGGATCGTATCAACACCAAACTCCTGGATAAATATTATCCAGTAACCGGAAAGGATGATGTTCATGAATCCTAATGAATTTCCTACGAAGGGAAATCTGATCCTTGCAAAGAACTCTCTTGCTCTTGCAAAGCAGGGATACGAATTGATGGATAAAAAAAGAAATATTCTGATCCGGGAACTGATGGAGCTCATCGATAAAGCCTCTTCCATTCAATCCGAAATCGATACCACATTTACAGCAGCCTATGCGGCTCTGCAAAAGGCCAATATTGAAAATGGTCTGCATCATGTGGCTGTCATTGCACAGACGATTCCCGTGGAAGATTCTATCCGGATCAAATCCAGAAGTATTATGGGAACAGAGATCCCACTGGTAGAAGCCAATATAGAAAGTAAGCAGAACTACGCCTTTTACAGTACCAGAGAGTCCCTTGATGAAGCGAAAGAGCAGTTCGACAAAGTCAAAAAACTGACCATTGAACTGTCTGCCATTGAGAACTCAGCTTACCGGCTTGCGACTAATATTAAAAAGACACAGAAACGTGCGAACGCACTGAAAAATATTACAATTCCTTCTTATACTGCTCTGACAACTAACATTCAGAATGCACTAGAAGAAAAGGAACGTGAAGAATTTACAAGACTAAAAGTTATTAAACGAAACAAACAAAAGAAAGCATGATTGTCCGCATGACGCATGCATCCAATCACTTTCTCACAAAGAAACCTGATGTAATCAACGCTTATGAATAGATCTTACTATATTCATGACTCACTCTGTCTGATTGCATCAGATTTTTGTATTCAGAGAACTCTTTTTTCTCTGAACTCCCATTATTTTTTGTATAAATTCATGATTAACACGAAAACTAACTTTTAGTTGCATTCGTGTGTTAAAATATATTATAATGACACCGCAGCTTGACATAAGTGTTCCAGAGTTTCAATCTTGATGACTGCGTTACAGAACACACTAACTTTTTAATTAGTATGAATTCTGCTGCTTTCATTTATACTGGGGCAGTTCACGTTGATTTGCATGGCATATATCAATGAATCTGTTATGATGTGAAGGACAAAATTATGAAAAAAAGAATTGTAAATAGAATTGTATCGATTGCAGCAATGGTCACCATTACGACTGCTGCAGTTTTTAATATATCAGGGAGTGCCTATGCAGGAACTTCTCTGAATCAAACAACGGAAAGCTCTCAGAGCTTTGATGTGGCATCCAATACTTCGACTGCAACCACTCAGGATGCGACTACTTCAGGATCCAATACCGATTCCAATACTACAGGCACTACGGATTCTACAGCGAACTGGCCGGAAGTCCCTGAACTAAGTGCCGGATATGCAATTTTAATGGATGCTGATACCGGTGCGATCCTGTATGATAAGAACAGTCATACCAAAACGTATCCTGCCAGTATCACAAAAATCATGACGGGTCTTCTGACTGTCGAGAACTGTAGTCTAGATGAAACAGTTACCTTTTCTTCAGAAGCTGCAAATAGTGTTACATGGGAAGATTCAAATATCGGTACGAAAGCCGGTGAACAGTATACTGTTGAACAATCTCTGTATGCTCTGCTGATGTACTCTGCTAATGAAATCGCTTATGGACTCGCTGAACATGTTGGCGGTAATCTGTCAACCTTCGTTGATATGATGAACAAGCGTGCCAAGGAACTTGGAGCAAATGATACCCATTTTAATAATGCGAGTGGACTTTCTGATCCAAACCATTATACAACTGCATATGATCTTGCTCTGATCGGTAAAGCATGTTTTAATAATGCAACATTTATCACCTTCGATTCCCATGCAGATAACTATATTATCCCACCTACCAATATGACGCCTACTGCACGTACCATTTTTGCCCGTAACCAGTTGCTGAAAGGTAAGCCGTTCTATTATGAGTATTGTAAGGGTGGTAAGACTGGTTTTACAGATGAATCTGGTTATACATTGATCAGTTATGCGGAAAAGAATGATATGCGTCTAATCTGTGTTGTTCTGCAGGAACCAAACAGCGATGCCCGATTCACAGACTCCCAGAGTTTGTATGAATATGGATTCAACAATTTTAAGAAAACTACGATTTCAAATAGTGATGTAAGTTCCCTATTCAATAGTTCCACATACTACAACTCAAGAGTATATGGTAATAATGCGCTGACATTTGACCTTAACGCCTCTTTTGTAGATTTACCGAACAATGTTTCAACAAGTGATCTTGGAATCAAATTAAACGAAAATACAACGTCTGACGATAGTTCTGACAGTGGCTATGCAACATCACTGAACTTTACGTATGGAGATCACACTGTTGGAAATGCCACACTTACTGTAGCTACAGATTCCAGTCAGTCCTCTGTTAGCAGCAATCTTCCGTATGAAGGAAGCAGTATCAGCAATGTTCCAAAAGCCCGACGATGTCTGGTCATAAATGTCTGGTTCGCACTTGTTCTGATCATTTTGATCTATATCGGAATCCGCATTTATATTTATCGTAAGAACAATCAAAGATTCAGCTTCAACCGTAGAAATGCAAGACGAAGAAGCCGTGGCAGACGTGGTCGTGGTAATTCAAGAAATCTACATTTCTAA
>CAJMQE010000066.1 GCA_905215405.1 uncultured bacterium | reverse complement strand
ATCCCACACCACATTTTTTGTGATGTGAGACTTTCTTAACTTAATGCCATTGAGTATATTACCTGCAAAGTCTTTTATCGTCATTATTCTAATTAGTTCGAATCACCAATTTTTTTATCATTTTCCAGAATATGTTCAACCAGCCAGCTTGTCAGAAATTCCAGTATCTCCACGATCATTTCATCCGAGTCGTCATCCAAATGATCCAGATTGAACTCTTCCAGCTTTTCTATAAAAGCCTGATGCTGTATCTTCTGGGTAAACATTCTTTTATACTGAATACTTTCCATATAAGCCTCTTCATGCTGAAAATGCTGTATTGTATAATCTTTTAATTCATGGAGCAGCTCGCTGATATTATCGTACTTGTCTGGTATGAACTCATTATTTTTCAATTCATACGCTTCCTGTGCGATTTCAAACAATCTGCGGTGTTCCTGATCAATCTGATCAATTCCTGTTAAATATTCATCTTTCATCTCAAACATGCAATGCCCTCTCTTCTCTCTTGTATGGTATGCTTCCCTAAGATGAATGTATCAAATACCTGCATTTCTGTCAACGAATATTGTCGAAATATGTAATTTATGCTTCTGGTGTGTTATTCTCTGAAGACTGATCATTCTTACTGCTGTCAGCCTCATTTGCGGTCATATCGATATCCTCAAAACTGATCTTTCCTGTATGTGGTCTGGTATTATTTTTTCCTGAACCAAGAATTACAGCCATTACATCTTTTCTACAGACTGTATTAGACAGGACAAGTACCACAAAGACCAGACAAAGATATCCCCATGGCATCAACCAGTGCAGTGATGCTGGAAATTCTCCGTGAAGAGCAAGACCTGCTGCCGCAATGATCGTCAGCACCACCAGGCCAATTCCACAAATATAATTAAGTAGTTTTACATTATAATTTTCTTTCTGTTTCTTACTTGCTGTATTAAATCCTGCGATAAAACAGCCACCTTTTCCTGTAAGAATCAAAACTGCGATTGCCGCCATTATGACAACAACAATCCATCCTAAAACTAACATTTCTTTCCTCCATTACTAAAGAATTCGGGCTGGGCCCACATGTGACTATTATAGACCTTTCCCAGATATTTGCAATAAAGGATTGTTTTTCTTTCAGATTAAATATCCTGTTGTTCAATTCGAAAGATAGAGCAGCCTGCGCATACCAGTGAAATGATGACAAGTATCAGAGGTGCTATAAAATTGCCTGCAAGAGAAATCTCTCCAATTGTGCCATTCATCAGAAAGAATAACAGAAATGCGGTTATGATCACTGCTTTTGACGATTTTAGTGATTTTCCCACGAACAATGGTATAAATCCGACCGTTACTGTTACAACTGTTTTTAAGAGAATCTGTAGATAAAAGCTAAATGTATTCATATTATAATCAATGGTAAAGTCTGATACATGGCTTTGCCCCAGAATTGAAATTCCTGCGCATATTATGAGTTTTGCTGCAAGTAAAAAAATCACATTGAAGATCCATACCGAGAACATCTGAGCAAGTATGATCTTCTGACGTCTGATCGGATAGCAGAACATCAAATTCATTGTTTTTTTCTGATAGGCATTTACAATAAAGGAAGCAAGCATCGTTGCTGTAATAAAATAATAAGAAATACAAGATTTGTGAACAGATCGATCTGTGCCATGATTCCTTCCATACCAGGAGCGGAATCCGGTACCCCTGTTGCTGCATCTCTTGCAATACCAAGAAAGCACTGTGCATACATAAATATAAATAACAATGCAGTCACGATCAGTGCACCCAGAATATATTTTTTAATTCCATTCTTTTTCCATTCTAATCGGATCAATTGCAACATTTACTTTACCTCCCCTGTCATTCTTAGGAAATAATCCTCAAGGGATTCCGACTTCTGTCTGATTTCCACTATTTCTACATTTTCCATTGCAAATACTTTTGTGATCTGTCCAGCTGTCAGCCTTCCGCCATAGACTCTTATACGATTGTTTTCCATAATCTTGAACTTCGCCTGTGCAAAACGATCTGCCAGAAGATAAGATGCCTTCTTTAAATCTGAAACTTCCATTTCCACATATTCCAGACCATTTTCATGAATCTCTTTCATCGTTATTTCCTGTTGCATTTTGCCATCCCTGATCACACCGATCACATCTGCGATACTCTCTATTTCAGATAAAATATGTGTTGATATCAGAATTGTAATTCCATATTCCGTACTCAGCATCTGCAAAATATCTCTGACCTGCTTCATTCCAGCTGGATCCAGTCCGTTGGTCGGCTCATCCAAGATCAATAATTCTGGTCTTGTCAGTACCGCTCTGGCTATACCAAGTCGTTGCTTCATTCCCAGCGAACACTCGGACGCCTTTTTATCTTTATGATCAGCAAGACCAAATAACTGCAGGGAGTCCATAATACAGTCCGGACTGTATTATCCCATATACTCACAGTGGATCTTTAAGTTTTCCTGTACACTCAGATGTTCATAGAAAGTGGGAAATTCAATAATGCTTCCCATTCTCCTTAGCATTTCATAAGAATGCTCAGTCAGCAGTTCTCCAAAGATCTGAATTTCACCAGATGTAGGTTTCCAGAGATTTGTCAGCATCTTCATTGTTGTTGTTTTTCCTGCGCCATTCGGGCCAAGAAATCCGTAGATTTTTCCCTTTGGTACATGCATATGCAAATCTGACACCAGCGTCTTTCCTTTTACCACTTTTGTCAGTCCATGGGTTTCCAGTAAATATTCCATATAGTTCTCCTTTGCTTTCTTACTGCCCCAATTATAGCAACCAATCCTTTCACAGTTCTGTACAAAATCTTACATTTTTCTTACATGCCAGTAATTTATATTTTCAATGCTGGAAATGTTACTGTAAATGTGGTGCTCACATCAGGCTCACTCTCTACGGTAATGTCGCCTCCCATAGAAACGGCTAGATTTCTAGCAATTGTCAGCCCCAGTCCATTTCCCTCTATATTCTTATTTCTCGAATCATCCATTGTATAAAGTCTGTCAAACACATGGGCTTTCTGATCCTGTCTGATTCCATGTCCTCTGTCCGAGACCTGAATCTGAATCTGATCCTCTTTTTCTTCTATTGTCAGTCCGATATATTTTCCATCCCTGCCATAACGGATCGCATTTGTAATCAGATTCGTCAAAATTCTTTTTACTGCTGCTTCATCCGCATAAACAGATCCCTTATGATCAAGAAGACTGATATCTACTGTAAATTCTTTTTCTGTCAGGATCTGATAATAATCCAGAATGCATGCACGACAGATCTCATTGATATCAAGGCAGCACAATTTCAGCTCTGTATCCCCTGCTTCCAGTTTTGCAAGAGAAAAGAACTGATTGATCAGATTCATCATTTCCTGTGCCTTTTTTTCAACTTTCATAAGCATGTTGCGTTCTTTTTCGGTTTTATCTTCTATTTCCGATTGTGCCTGCATGATCTCCAGATATCCAAGGATCACAGTCAATGGCGTCCTAATATCATGTGAAATATTACTCAGCATGCGCTTTGCCTGCATCTGGGAACCTGCAAATTCTGCTTTTCTGATCTGCCGATCTTCTAATATCCGGTTGATCTGTTTCAATAGCTCTATGACATCAGCTTCATGCGTGAAAAGCATTACTTTTTCATCTGTATCCTGCGCGATGATCTCCTGCATCTTTTTACTTATTTGTCGCAGTGATTTCTTCAAACGGTGTTCCCGATACAAAACAAGTATCAGTCCAACTGTAAGAAATCCTGCCACCAGTCCTAATATGATTATCATGATTCTTCTTCCTGTCTCAGCTTCCTATTTTGTATCCAATCCCCCATACTGTAAGTAGATATCTTGGGTTTCTTGGATCTTCTTCGATTTTGTTACGCAAACGGCTGATCTGCACGTTCACAACATTTTCATCTCCATAGTAGTCATCTTTCCAAACCATGGTAAACAATTGTTCTTTTGTATATACTTTCTTCGGATTGCTCATCAAAAGCTTCAGGATTTCAAACTCTCTGGCTGTCAGCATAATCAATTCGCCTTTCCGTTTTAAAGTAAAATCCTGTAGATCCAATAGCAGATCTCCGACTTCAACATGCTGTTGCGCCTCTGTTTTTCCGCTATCTGCCATTGTCTGATTACCATTTTCATTGCTATTTCCAGCATATTGGGTGGAACGTCTGATATTGGCCCTGATCCTGGCCAGCAACTCTGTAACAGACAGCGGTTTTGTTATATAATCATCTGCTCCAAGCCCGAGCCCAAGCGATTTATCAGAGTCCGTATCTTTTGCTGACATAATAATGATCGGAACCGTGCTGGTCTGTCTTATTTTCTTCATGACCTCCATCCCACTGAGTCTGGGAATCATCAAATCCAGTAATATCAAGTCATATGCTCTTTCCTGAAACATTTGCACGGCCTGAATGCCATCAAATGCTGTATAGATTTCAAACCCCTGACTGACCAGATAACTTTCCAGCATTTCGCTGATTTCTGCATCATCTTCTATTAGTAATAACCGATTCATGTAATCCTCCTGGTACTATCTTCCATTCTATCTTTCATCATATCATATGACTTGATTTCTGACCATACTTGACACAATTCCCCATTATTACCTAAAATTTGTGAAAGTAGAGAACCATTTACTTTTCCGATAGGAATAGCCCAGCCATTGTAAGTGCTGCTCCCAGCATGGAAAGAGGTGTCATTCGCTCTCCAAGGATCACCGCCGATGTCACGATCGTAATGACTGGTACCACATAAATATAGACACTTGTCTTAACCGCTCCAAGTACTCTGACTGAAAAGTTCCATGTTGCAAAACACACTGCTGAAGCGCCAAACCCAAGATACAGCAGATTGAGCAGATTCACAGGTCGGATAATTTCTGTTAACTGTGGATGAAAATCCATAAAAAAAAGAACTGGAATCATGAACACAATGCCATATGCAAAAGTTCGTCTTGTCGTCTGGATCGTGTGATATCCATATGAACTTATTTTCCTGGTTATGACTGAATAGCAGGCCCATACAAATGCTGCAAGAAGTGCAAGAAAATCTCCAAGTGGATTCACCACAATACTGGATTCTCCGAAATTCATGATGCAGATTCCTACCATTGCTATAATAAAACCGGCAATGAATCCACGACGTATTTTTTCTTTTTGCCGAAATACGATTCTGCACAAAATTGCCGTAAAAAATGGTGCGATAGAAATGATCACACCCACATTAGATGCCATTGTCGCTGACAACGCTATATTTTCTAGCAGAAAATACAGCGTTATTCCTGTAAGTCCCGCCAATGCGAACAGAACTTCCTGCTTATGTTCTGTAATATGAAGTCTGTGCGGATATACCAGCATTAATGTCAAAAATCCAATTACAAACCTCAATAACAGAATTTCGATCGGTGTAAAATCTTTTAATAGCACCTTGGTTGATATGTAGGTTGTTCCCCAAATTATAATTGTCAGTATTGCAAGAAGATGTCCCTGCATAGTTGTCCTGTCTTTTTCTTTCATTTTCCATTTCTCCTTTTCTTCTGCCTCATGGACACGCCCACTCGCGGTCATGATCCTGTAATTGTGTTCGCAGTAATCCTTTATGATATCTACTTAATGCTATCTATCTGAACAAACTCTGATACTGACCAGGTGTCAAGCCAATAAAATTCTTAAAGAAGTGGGTAAAGTGGCTCTGATCTGAAAAACCGGATTCCAATGCCGCCTGCAACGGTGTTTTTCCATGTCTGAGTGCCTCCCTGGCATGGTTGACACGAACTGTCTCCAGATACTGATAAGGCGTGACCCCTTTCTGTGTGGTAAAATTTCTCAGTAATGTATATTTTCCCAGCCCTGCCGCCTGACAGATATCAGCTAACAGCAGGCTATCTGCGTAATGTGCTTCCATATAGGAACAGGCTCTGCTGACCTGTGGATTTGTAATATTTTGTGATTCCTCCATTTGCGGTCGTGCGTAGATAGAGATCATATTTTCCATAAAAAAATAAAACAGCTCTTCTTTCTCAAGCTCCCGTCTTCCGATCGCTCCTATATTTTTCAGGCACTCCCCCGTCTCATTTGCAACAGTTTTTGTGGCTTCCGCTTCATCTTCTGTCGCTTCCCCTATTGTATTCTGTATGCAGTTCATTTTCGTATCAAGTACCAGCTGATGAAGGTATCTGAGTTCTTCTACCTGTGGTGCCTGTACGACCACATTTTCCCTGAACACAACAGCTCCATCTTGCCCTGTAATCTCTCTGGCTATCCGCTGCATGGTCTCTACCGGTATATTAAGTGCTCGATAATCCAAAGGCTGCTGATTGATCTGTTCACAGGTATGATTTTCATACGGATTGAACAGCACCATGTCTCCGGCTGACACGACATACTCTCTGTTGCAGCATGACAGGTGTCTTTTTCCTTTTTCTATATACCCGATCACATAAAACTCATGAAAATGATTTGGAAAGCGTTGCATAATTCCTTGAAATCTGTATGCTTCCAGTTCCAGATTTCTGTCATATACCGCCAGTCTCTTTTCCTGCTGTCCTTTCTTCTCCTTTGATTCTTCTTTCTCCTTTGATTCTTCCTTTTTCTGAATCATTGTTTCCCTCTCTTTCCTTCCCTTTCCTTTCACTGCCTTTCTGCTCCAGTATACCTTTCCTTTCTTACTTTTTCTTGCACAAAAGTTGCAAAATTATTTCTAGATACTATATTTCAGTATTTTATTTTTCTATACATACTGCTATTGATTGTAAGAATGCTATTTTTTTCAGATTGTTTGCTACTCTTTTTTATACTGCTATTTATACTCAAATTGTTATGCTACTCTTTTTTATACTGATATAAAGAAAGAAAGCGGTTTTATCCGCTTTCCCAACTTTCGATCTTTTATTTTCACTATAACTAGCATGATCAGGATTTCAAAACATTTTCACATTGATGATTCCAGTCTGTCTGTTTGACCATCGCCATCCAGCCACCTGCTAGGAAATTTGCAACCACTTCCGCCTGTTCCAGTGCCTCATCGAGCGTGAGGTCGTGCAAAATCATATTTACAAATGACATGACTTCAATATGTGCGAACCAATGGTAGGAATAAGCCGATAGTCCGGATTTTGTGAACTCTTCTCCCAACATTTCCATCATAAAAAGTTTTGTATCTTTTTCCATGATACTCACAATTTCATCAATATAATTTTCGTAGTCGGAACCCTGGGATTTGCTCAAAAGCAGTAGAATTGTATCTCGGTGCTCGTACATATAACAGACGACTTCCCTGCTCTGCGCAACCCCATTCAGTGCGATCTTACTGCTGTCAGTATTTTCGAGCGTATATACTTTCTTTTCAAGTTTTATGTGCTCAATCACAATCTGTCTGACTTCATCTGCGACCTCTCTTACCAGTGACGCAAACAGATCATTTTTATCCTTAAAGAAGAAATAAAGTGCACCTGTAGTCACACCTGCATTTTTACAAATATTTCTTAGAGAAGCCTTCTGAAATCCAAGTTCCATGAATTCCTTTCTTGCTGCCTCCTGTAAATTTTTCTTCGTTTCTTTTTCATTCTTCATGGTAATCCTCCAAACGACGATCCATCGTCTATCTGCATCATAATATAACAGTGTTATGTTGTCAACTATTTAACCTCTGAAAAATCCTGTAGAGAAAATGCTTTCATAAATTCTTTTTGCCCGAATTCTTCAAATTCTACTTTCATCATCATATCATCTTCCTCAATGACCGTACCGGTACCATATTTTCGATGCATTACCATTCTTCCATGACTCTGACGACTGGATTCTTTCCCAATACTGCTTGATGTACCTGACACGTTTTCCAAATCCAGCATTTGTTGCGGTGTCTTTTTTAGAGTAGACAATCTCGTATCGATATTATCTACTTTTCTGAGGTTGGTTCTTTCAGTTCCCGCCACTGTTTCCAATGCATCAAATACCTGTGTCCTGCCACTCTTTCTGATTTCTTCCCGCACCTGTCTTTTCAGATCGTGCAGATCCACTTTTTGTTCCTGTACATCCTCCTGACTTCGGATTTCTGCTGGAATCATACGAATATAAGTACTCTCCCCAGATCTGATTTTTGCATTATCCGGATTTCGGTACCATGACAATTCGAGATAATCTTTCGCTCTTGTCATCCCAACAAAAAACAGTCTCCGTTCCTCTTCTTCCTGCTCTTCATTCGTTGTATGCAACGGTATCAGTCCTGTATTGACGCCTGCAATAAATACATGTGTAAATTCCAGCCCTTTGCTTGCATGCAAAGTCATCATTTTTACACTTTCCTGTGTATCAGCAAGATCCTCATGCAGAATATTTATGCCATAAAGTGCTGCCGAATTGATAAATTCCCGATATCCATCCAGTGGTTGTCTCTTTTGTTCGATAAGGTACTGGTGCATGCGGTCGAACAGTTCTTCTACGACCTTTCGGTCTTTTTGATAAGTCGCACTGGTCGGATGCAGACAAGTATCCAGTTGAAAATATTCATAGAGATCCGGCGTTTCCCTTCGCTTGCTCATCTCAACTGTAAACCTGCACATCCTGGTATACAGATCTTCCCTGACACTTTCACCTACATTGCCTATATCCAACGACACCGTTTGCTTCAAAAGTGATTTTGCCTTTGCTGTACTTAATGCCGGTCCATACTGTCGGTCACTCAGTGCTTGCACACCTGAGGAATAGTCTCTAGGGTTTACTGCAAAACGGAGTACCTTTAAGAGCCAGTTGAGAACTGGAATCTCCTGCACTGTCTTTTTTAAAGAAACAGAAAATGGAATCTCTTTCCTGCTAAACACATCCTCCAGTATCTTTGCCTGTGACTGTAGTCTGTAAAATACAGCGATCTGCTGATAGGGAACTCCATCCTGATGAAGCTGGCTGATCTGGTCAGCAAAATAATCAGCTTCCTGAAAAGAGTCATAATGCCCTTTGATCACGATTCCATTTCCCTCTCCCCGGCTTCCCATCAACCTTGCGCCATTCTGCTGAAATCTTGCTGCAGCCTTTAGGATCTGTGCATTGGAGCGGTAATTGACAGGTAGCGAGAGCTCTTTTGCCTGATAGGTCTGCTTCAGCTTAAAGAATACGTTAAATGCACTTCCTCGCCAGCTGTAAATGACCTGATTCGGATCTCCAACTGCAAACAGCCTGCTCTGCGGTCCCTTTAGTTTCTGCAGAAATTGAAGCTGGGCATAGTCACTATCCTGTACCTCATCAACAATGATCCATTTAGGTGAAAAATCAGTCTGCTCACAAAGCTGCACTGCATTTTCAATCAGGTCTGAAAAAGTCATCTTATTCTGCTTTTTCTTTTCTGCACTGAGCAGATCGGCCAGTTCAAAAAGATCGTCCTGATATCGGGAGACCTTCTTGGCCTCCTCTTTGACTGCCATCGCTTTCTCCAGTCGCTTTTTTAACCTGTTCTTATATTTGATTTTCAACTCATGTTCAGTGATCAACTGCATCGCCAGATCCAGTTCTTCTTCGGGATCGATCACTACAAAATCCTTCGTAAAACCAAGTTCTTCAATAGCAAGTTTTTCCTTTAAGAGCATCAGTGCCACGCTGTGAAATGTCCCAAAGCCTTTCAACTCTTCCTCGTCTATTTGTGGATCTTTAGCCAAAAGTCGTTCTCTGATTTCATCTGCCGCTTTATTGGTAAAGGTCAGCACGACCATATCATGATAGGCAACATTTTTTTCTTCATGCAGATAAAGAACTTTAGAAATCAACACGGTCGTTTTTCCACTTCCTACATTTGCATTCACAATACAGGCCTCACTTTCATCCAGCACTGCTGCTCTCTGATATTCATTTAACCGTTCCAGTGTTCCCATATTTCAATTCCTTTCTTTATCTGTTGCTATATCTACTTTCTATATCTGTTGCTATATCTACTATTGTATCTACTACTATATCTGTTGCTATATCTACTACTGTATCTGTTGCTATATTTTTGTTTCATTCCGCTCTTTTACACAATCTGACGTGCCTTTCTCTTAACCTGTCCGATATAAGAAACTTGTAGCTAATCTGTCTGATTACGAACTTATGCTTAATCCGTCAGATTGTGATATCTTTTTTTCAATTTACTGATGGTCTCTGCCTGGCGTTCAACTGTTTCCGGCATTTCTACCTGAATGCGCACATGATCGGGTGCTTCCGTATAGTAGGTAAAAATATTGCTGAGACTCTTCTGATTTGCCGGTTCCATGACCCACTGATGATAAAATACATTATCAAGCTGTAAAATGATCTGCTTTCCTTCGATTCTTACAGAAGATACTGTAGAAAGGAAATCTGCCATTGTATCACCATTTTTCTTTAAATAAGTGCAAAATTCCTGCCATCTGTCTGGTAATTGTGCAAAAGTAAATTCTTTTCTCTTAAATACTGACGGTGCATACTGAATTACCGCAACATCCTTTGGTGTCTCCAGTTCTTCCAACAGATTCTGCAGCCCCCACAACACCATTTTTTTATCCAGTCTGTAATCACCGATGCAGGCTGCGCATCCTTTTTCACATCTACATCCACCTACGAGATCAATTGCGTTCTGAATAATTTCCGGCATCAGATCATACATTTTTTCCGCATATCCGAGCCCACCAATATATTTATCATAAATGAACAGGTAGACCTCTTCGTCAAAATGGTCCACAAATGAAATCGCATTATTCGACATGGTCGTTCCGATATCTTCCCGCTCTGTCATGGTCTTCATCATCGCTGCATTTTTTATGGCATAGCAGATACCTTCAAAATGATTATTACGCACGTATTTTCCATCCGCACTTTCCTGTAATAATCCACGGTATGCTTTTACGACATTATCCGGTATTTTAATCCAGGTACTCTCTGTGTCAAAATCTTTTCCCAATGGCTTTTCCAGAGCTTCATAACCCAGATTCTGATGATTATGGAACTGCAGTTTTTTATACATATAGACGACTTCATTGACATTGACATCACCAAATGCGATTCTTGTTCTTCGATATTCCTGCTCCATACTCTTTTGCAAAATTCTGATATCTGTGTTGCTGCCTGGCATTGTATAATAATTACCATTAAATGGTATAGCAAATGCAGTATGACTTTCTGTATCCAAACGAAGCACCTGATACTGGATACCATCATGTAGATAGATCGCACCTGTATGAAGTTCATGGAACGCCTGCATTTCATCCATTTCCGTAATTTCCTTATGATTCTCCTGGTTGATCAGCTTATATTTGATCTTATCGATATTTCTCAAGCTGAAATCTCCCGCTGGAAATGCATTGCCGCTCCAGGCAAATTTTCCGTTCATACTGCTAAGTTCGCTGGCACGCAGTAAGACCGGAATCGTCTCTCCAAGATCTGGAAACACTGAAATATCATCCAGTGTCAGTGGAATTTCAGCTGCGGCAGCACGAATATGTGCCAGTTCTATCAACAAATTGTTCTTATCAATTACAGCTGTTTCACTGGCTCCATCAAAAAGCCATCCTGGATTGATTGCAATATACTGATCAAACGGCTGATTATCCAGAATCATATAATTATTGCTCTGCATTCCACTTCGTCCGGCACGTCCCGTCTGCTGCCAGAACGATGCTCTTGTTCCTGGATATCCTGCAAGTACTGTCGTATCCACCTTTCCGATATCAATTCCCAGTTCCAGCGCGTTGGTCGACACCAGTCCACGCAAAGCCCCTGAGACCATTTCATTTTCTATTTCTTTTCTTTCGAGAGGAGTATAGCCCCCTCTGTATCCAGATATCTTATCTATTAATGACTTTCCAAAGAAGCTCTCCGACGCAAGCTTGTCCCTTGCCTCTTTTAAAATCACCTCTACATTTCTTCTGGATTTTGCAAAGGTTATAAAACTCCGCTCATTTTCAACAAGATCCGGAATCATGTCCGCTGCAACACTATTGGTCTGCACCTGCCCAAGATATCTGTTATCTCTGCCCATGATCTTCGGAGGCTGAATTAAGACATAGCGCCTTGCCGCCGCTGGTGAACCGTCGTTTGAAACCTGGACAAATGGCTGGCTGCAGATTTCAGATGCAAGTTCTACCGGATTGGATATTGTCGCAGAACTGCATAAATATTGTGGATGACTGTTATAATACCTGCAGATTCTTCCTACCCTGCGAAATACATTTGCCAGATGGGAACCAAATGCACCACGATAGGTATGCAATTCGTCAATCACAATATATTTTAAGTTTGCAAATATAAAATCAAATCCAAATTTACTATGGTTCGGAAGAAATGCACCATTTAACATTTCCGGATTTGTCAGAATAATATTGGCATTCTTTCTGATTCTTGCTCTCTCGCTGACCGGTGTATCCCCATCATATACGCCTGCCTGGATCCTGTTTTCCCCAAAATAGGAAATAATCGGCTGAAGTGCACGGTACTGATCGCTTGCCAGTGCCTTTGTCGGATAAAGAAATACTGCTCTTGACAACGGATTTTCAAGAATTTCCTGCAATACTGGAAGAAGAAAGCTAAGTGTCTTACCACTTGCTGTTGCAGTCGTTATGACAATATTTTCTCCTTCTGCTGCCTTCCTGAACATCTCTGCCTGATGGGTATAGATCTGCTCAATCCCCTGACTATTCAGATAATCTTTGATTTCCGGTCTCATACGCTCTGGAAATTCCACATATTGCGCTTTTCTTTCTGGAATTATTTTCTCATAAATGCTGACTTCTTTTAAATCCACGTTATCTCTCCTGTCTTTTTCTACAGCCATGCCCGTTTTATCTATAATTCTAATAAAGTGCTGCTGTTACCACTCGAATGTATATTCTGTTTTTTATTATATAACAGCTTTGCCTGTATGCATAGTCATTAATTTGTGATCTCCTCCATGCAACGCAATTTTTTACAAACTATGGACAGTTCTTGCCAAATCCACTATGATAGAATCGGATAAAATTAACTGAAAGGTGGAATATTTATGGACTACAGACGTTTTGGAAATACAATTATGGCGCGCTTTGATAAAGGCGAAGAAATAACTGAGGAATTAAAAAAAGTATGTACCAAAGAAAAGATAACACTTGCCCATGTATCGGCGATCGGTGCTATTGATGATTTTACCGCTGGTGTATTTTTTGTTCAGGAAAAAGAATATCACACCAATCATTTTACAGGTTACTTTGAAATCACTTCTTTAACCGGCACTATCACAACACAGAATGGGGAATATTATTCCCATCTGCATATCAGCGCCGCCGATGAGGAAGGCAAAGTATTTGGTGGACATTTGAACCGTGCTGTGATCAGTGCGACCTGCGAAGTTGTCATTCAGGTTATCGATGGATGTGTGGAACGGGAATCCAACAAAGACGTGGGACTCAATGTGTTCAAATTTCTCTCTTAAACATAAAAAAGCTTCCCTGCTATGATATCCCCCTCTTTACTGGACAAACCAGTAAGGAGGGTACATATCACTACGGGAGGCCTTTTTTATTCATTCTTTCATGTTATCACTGCCAGTGGTACTCTCTATTTTTCTTTTTCTACTGTAACGCCTGCCAGCTTTTCATAGTATTTTACCATGCTGGAGTGATCTTCTTTTTCACACCCATCCACTTTAACTGCCTGCATGACTTCCATCATCTGTGCAGTCATTGGTACTGGAGCATTTATGGCATGTGCTGCATTTAATGCGTTTGTAAGATCTTTGATATGCAGTTCGATCCGAAATCCTGGTTTAAAATTTCTTGCTAACATCATGGGAACTTTTGCATCCATTACCGTAGAGCCTGCAAGACCACCTCGGATTGCCTGATAGACCAATTCCGGATCAGCTCCTGCCTTCTTTGCAAATGTAAATGCTTCAGAAACCGCAGCTATATTGCTTGCAACAATCATCTGATTTGCCAGTTTTGCTATATTTCCAGCACCCAATTCTCCCACATAAACAACAGAACCAGCCATTGTCATAAGAAGATCATAATGCTTGTCGAACATTTCCTTCTTTCCACCGACCATAACAGAAATTGTTCCATCAATTGCCTTAGGCTCACCGCCAGATACAGGTGCATCCAGCATTTCTACCCCTCTGGCTGCAAGTTCAGAACCTATTGCCTGACTTTCAACAGGGTCAATGGAACTCATGTCGATCAGGATAGAACCTGGTCTCGCTGTCTCGATAACGCCGCCTTTTCCAAGAACGACTTCCCTTACCTGTGGAGAATTTGGCAGCATCGTGATAATCACATCACACTGTTGTGCTACCTCAGCGCCATTGTTGGCCTTTTTTGCCCCAAGCGCAACCAGTTCCTGTACTGACTGCTGGCTTCGATTGCAGACCACCAGGTCATATCCAGCCTTTAAAATATTTTTTGCCATTGGCTTCCCCATGATTCCAAGCCCGATAAATCCTACTTTCATTTGTATTCCTCCATTTTTCTCATCCTCATTGTTGCTCATATTCCTCATAATTTTATTAGATTCCACATAATTCTATTATAAAAAAAGTAGCACAAAAAATCTATGGTAATCCATCACAATGGCTACATTTTTTTACAAAATTTGACTTCTTTTAAAAGACTTCTTTTATAAGAATTCCTTTGAGGACTAGTTACTGCAAAATATAATTCTAAAATTAATATAGAAAGGAAGCGTTACAGAAAGGAGGTTAACTAAAATGCTTTGAGCCTTTGGTTATACCCTTAGCCTTTGGTTATACCCTTAGCCTTTGATTATCCCCTCGCAATTGCGGGCGGCTGCACTGGAATTTCCACCTGATTCGTGGAAGGCTCTCCTACCGGTATCTCCTGTGGTGTATGAACCGGTTCTTCCTCTGGTCTGTCCGTGCTGATCGGATATGGTGGATGTGTCGGGAACTCCATCGGTTTTTCTGGCTTTGCCGGATCTAATGGTGCATCTTTCATACTATTCACTGCATCAATCATAACTGTATCCTTTCCAGTGTCTATGACATTGTTGGTCTTTGACATGTTTGTCTTTCATATTTTTGTCTTTCATATTTTTGTCTATGACTCTAATCTGAGACATTCTTGTCTATGACATTTTTCTAACATATTTTTTCAACATCTTTTGTGGCCATTTTTTGTCTTTGACACTTTCCGATATTATCTGTTTCTGATGAATAGTATTTCCCAGCTATGGTAATCTCACTCACGTTTGTTCAAAAATTCCGGTCAGAACTCATTTGCTGTTATCTGTTCCAATATTTTTTTGTAGCCATTTCTGATATACCGCTAATTGCTCTGGTGTATGAAAATAGTGTTCTGCATCTTGTAGCTCTGTCAATTCACAGGAATACTTCTCAGAGAATGCATGGATCAATTCCTGTGTTGTCATCATATCATTAGTACCATACAGAATTGCCGTAGGAAACTTCCATTTCTGGATTGGATGCTCACAGACATATTGGTAGTACGGCTGATAAAGTGTCTGCCCCATCTTTGGAAGTGCAATGACCTGCTTCTGCTCCAGATCCTGTTTGCTTACGCCGCTCCATTGCATCATATTTTCAATCACCTGCCGCATACTGATTACTGGAGAAAGAAAATACATTTTATGAATATTCTGAAACTTCTCCGAGCCAAATGTCAACATTGCAAAATAGGCTCCCATACTGCATGCAAATACATCGATTAGTTGATACGACTGTGCCATGGCATACTCCATTACCACACTAAGATCTTTAACCGCTTTTTCAACCCGGTCCAAGATCTCCTCTTTTCTTTCCCCATGTCCCCGCAAGTCAAAGCTCAATACTTGGTATCCCATTAACTGAGCCTGATCTGCGAGCATTGCAATCACGGTGTCTTCTTTATGCGATCCTGCACCATGGATTGCTACAATCAATTTTTCTTTCCTGTCTCCCCATAAAACTGCAGGTATCTGTTGTATCAAAAATTTTTCTTTACTCATTCTATTTCTACCCCCTCTTTTTAGCCGGCTATTTAAAAACGAACCCTACTGAATCTACATGTCTCTGACAAAATTTAGTGACAGATCTTAGTGACAGAACTTAGCGGCATTCCTCTAAAACTTTCGCTGCAAATTCCTCTACTGTCATCTGCTCTGTTTCTCCTGTATCTCGGCTTCTGACAGACAGATTTTTGTTCTGTGCTTCCTTTTCTCCTATGATTAACATATATGGAACTCTGTCAACTCTTGCTTCTCTGATCTTATAACCCAGCTTTTCATCCCGCAGGTCCAGTTCACAGCGGATATTCTGTTTCTCCAGTTGCTGTGCAATTTCCTTTGCATACGCATCGAACCGGTTGGATATCACAAGCAGTTTTGCCTGTACTGGTGCCAGCCATGTTGGGAACTTTCCTGCGTAATTTTCGATCAGAATACCGATAAAACGTTCAATGGAACCGTATACTACTCGATGAATCATGATTGGTCTGTGCTCTTTTCCATCCGCACCGACATATTCTGCCTGAAACCTCTGTGGCAGCTGAAAATCAAGCTGTATCGTGCCACATTGCCATGTTCTTCCTATGGAATCTTTCAGATGAAAGTCAATTTTCGGGCCATAGAATGCGCCGTCTCCTTCATTTACCACATAAGGCATATTCATATCCTGCAATGCCTCGCGCAGAGCATTTGTTGCAAGTTCCCAATCCTCATCACTACCCATACTGTCATCAGGTCGTGTAGATAATTCTACGAAATATGAAAAGCCAAATTTCTTATAGACTTCATCAATCAGTCTGACAACGCCTTTTATTTCGTCTTTCACCTGCTCCTGTGTCATAAAGATATGTGCATCATCCTGTGTAAAGCATCTGACACGCATCAGACCATGCAACTGTCCGGACTTCTCATGGCGGTGTACCAGACCAAGCTCTCCGACTCTTAACGGCAGTTCTCTGTAAGAACGTGGTTTTCTTTTGTAGACCAGCATGCCACCAGGACAATTCATAGGTTTTATTGCAAAATCCTGCTCATCGATCTCTGTTGTATACATATTTTCACGATAATGGTCCCAATGACCGGATGTCTCCCATAACTCCCGATTCAAGATCATTGGTGTGGAAATTTCCACATATCCGGCTTTCTTGTGAATCTCTCTCCAGTAATCGATCAGAATATTTTTTAACACCATGCCCTTCGGTAAGAAAAATGGAAATCCTGGTCCTTCTTCCATGATTGTAAAAAGTTCCATCTCTTTCCCGATTTTTCTATGATCCCGCAGTTTTGCCTCTTCCTGCTGTTTCAGATACTCATCCAGCTGGCTCTGCTTCGGAAATGCTGTGCCATATATTCTTGTGAGCATTTTATTCTTTTCATTTCCTCTCCAGTAAGCTCCTGCCTGTTTGATCAGTTTAAATGCCTTCAGCGCGCTAACATTCAGCAGATGCGGTCCTGCACACAGGTCCAGATATTCTCCCTGTCTGAAGAAGCTGATCACAGCATCCTCTGGCAGATCTCTGATCAGCTCCACCTTATATGGTTCATTTCGCTCTTCCATCAGTCTGCATGCTTCCTGTCTGTCACATGTAAAACGCTGTAACTGCAGCGATTCATTTACGATCTTTTTCATTTCCTTTTCTACAGCCTGCATATCTTTTTCTGAGAAGTTAAAGCCAAAATCAAAGTCATAATAAAATCCGTTTTCAATTGCAGGACCAATCGCACATTTTGCATTTGGATAGAGTCTTTTCACTGCCTGTGCCAGAACATGGGCACATGTATGACGAAATGCCTCTCTTCCCAATTCTTCTTCAAATTTTGCTTCTGTTACTGAACCATCTTTACCGATTACCTTCATTTTAATCATCCTTTCTTTTTCTGCCTGTTTTCATTTCTACAGATCTTCTTTTTTTATTAACTGTAATAGAAAAATGTTCATAACATAAAAAAGTCAGCAATATTTATCAAATAAAAAAGCACCCTTAACTGACAGTTCTACCCTGTCAACTAAGGGTGCATATCATCTAATGCACGGTTCCACCTTAACTTTTTACTTCAGATTCTAACAAATCCTATCCTTTAACGCAGGCATACGGTAATGCTTACTCAATTCTGCACTACAGCTCCGGAATGGTTTTCATCTGCATTCTTCATGGGAAACTTCCACCAAATTGTCTCCTTCTCTGGATGATTCTTTCAGACTACTCTTTCCGTCTTTGCTTTTCTATGTTATTACCTATAATATAGGAGCCATTTTTTTAAATGTCAACCCTGAAATTAAATATTACTCATTTTTTTTGATTTCCAGTATATTCTATGCGCTGAATATGAAAAAAGTTATGACATATAATTACAGGGAATTTCCATCACGCTAACTATCACTCTAATTTAAAGTGTCCTGCCAGTTTCTGTAACATTTCGCTCATCTCAACGAGCTGATTTGTGTCATTGGTACAAGTGTTGATCGTATCGTTCAATACCTGCATACTTGCACTTGTTTCCTCGCAGGATGCTGCATTTTCCTCAGAAATTGAGGCAAGTGTGTTGACCATATCTGAAATCTCTTCTTTGAGTTTTTCAAGAGCCGCAGCCTGTGACTGAATCTTATCGGATACATCGGTCACTGAATCGACCCCAGTCGTCAGAGAATCAAACACAAGCTTTGTTGCATTCAGTTTTTCTGCCTGTTCCTTTGTATTGTCCACGACTTCATTCATATTTTCTACAGTCACTGCAGAATTATGCATCAGTTCCTGCACAATTGTTTCAATCTGACGTGCACTTGTATCTGACTGCTGTGCCAATTGTCCGATCTGCTCTGCAACAACCGCAAATCCACGACCGGCTTCTCCTGCTCTTGCTGCTTCTATGCTGGCGTTTAATGAAAGAAGACTTGTCTGGCTTGCAATATCGGTTATGATATTGACCGCAGCCTTGATTCCTTCTGCGGAGACATTGGTCTGCCTTGTCTGCTCTGTCACCTCACCAACTGCTTTCTGTGTCTTATCCGTGATGACCATGAGTTCCTCAAATGTCCTTTTGGCTTCCTCAGAATTCTGCATCATATCCGTTGATGAGCTGGTAAGTTCATCTACACTCATTTTCTCAACATCTACTGCATCTCCCATTGCAGACACTCTGCCACTTGCATTGGTCGTCTCCTGAGCCTGTGTCGTACTTCCCTGTGCCATCTCTTCTATTGCAACATCAATATTATTGATATTCTCCCTGATTTCTGTAAAGCGATCGGAAAAATCAACTGTGTTCTGATACATCTGTGTTGACGAATCTCGCAGACCTCCTGCTACTCTACGCAGATTATCCATGACCCGTTTGAGACTTCTTGTCATCTCTCCCACTTCATCTGAACGATTTAGCAGTTTGTCACTGATCGTAAAGGTCAGATCTCCATCTGCGATCTTTACAAGATTCTTTTCTACCTTACGAATTGCTCCTGATACCAGTTTTGCAAGGAAATAGGAAAGTACTGCCGCAATCAGTACAATTCCAGCCGTTTCTGCTACTAAAGCAATTGCGACCTGGTTAAATTCCTTTTTTGGTGGCCTGTGCCTGAGCCGCCATCTGTGCATCCATATCATCTATGTAATTACCGGTTGTGATTACCCATTTCCATGGTGTAAATTCCTGTGAATACGCTAGTTTTTCTGCCACTGTTACTCCATCAGCCTTGGTAAAATAAAAACTGTTGTAACCGCCGCCATCCTGTGCCGACTTCATAATATTCTGAATGATCTTTACGCCGTTCTGATCGGCGAGCTCATATCTGTTCGTTCCTTCATTTTCCTTCAAAATAGGATGCATTACAAGAGTATAGTCCGTATCATCGATCCACATATATCCCGAACCATCGTCACGGTAACGCATCTGTCTGACTGTTTCTTTTGCCAGATCCTTTGCTTGCTGTTCTGTATAAGTCCCCGCTTTATACTGATCATAAAATCCCTGCACCACCGCAATTGATGCCTGGACCTGAGACTTAATTTCTGTCTTATAACCTTCTGTTGCTGTATCCGCATAAGTCTGTGTCGTATTTCCCGCAAGTCCGCTGATCATAAATTCACTTGTCAGTGTCAATATCAGACATGATACCAGTGTTACCGCCATAGTAAGTACCATCATAAAAATCTGAATGCTTTTGAACCCTGTTTTTTTTCTCTTCATAATCCCGTCTCCTATCTTCTGGTAAATAAAAACAGATGGTTTTACATTTCTGCTTTTCTTAGTGCTATTTTACCATATTTCTATATCTTTTGCCACTATTTTTGACAGTTATTACAAATAAATGCACATATTTGCATACTTTTATATTCTTATAAAAATAATTACACACTAATTATAGTTAAAGCACTCCGTTTTTATTTCTATTTTCAGGGAACAAAAAAGAGACCGGATGATAAATTTTATCCTGGTCTCATTTTAGAACACGCTCTTCGTAAAATGTGCTCTCTATATAAATTGTATTTCTCTTACAGATCCATGCTCTTCATCTTTTCAAGTTCTTTTTCTTTCTGTTGACGGATGCTTCTTCCCAGATAGAACATAAGATTGCTTCCAAAACCAAAAAAGAAAAAATGTTTCGTACTGTTACTGTCATTCTTCCTGTTGCAAACACTACGATTGCAAAAATAAGGAACAGAACTGGCAGGATGCCTCCTGCAAGCTTTGCTTTCCTTTCTCCCAGAAAATGTTGCATGCCCAAAAGCGCAATAGTTATTACAATTGAAAGTATTGTTCTCATATATTCTATTCTCTCTCCTTCTGATTTTCTTTATATTTGTCTATGATCTGTCTGGCCACATCCAATTCGATCTTCGAATCCAGTGCAAGTTCCTTGATATACTTTTGAAATGGTTCCTCTTCCTGCTTTTCCGTCAGTTCTATTTTCTGAATCAGTCTATCAAGACGCAACCGCACTGTCGGATAGGACACATCATACATTTTTGCAATTTCTTTCAGTGAACCTGATTTCAATATAAAATTTCTTATAAAATTCAGATCTTCCCGTTCCAGTTCCATAATCCAGTCAGGTATCTTATCTTTCTCCAATTTGACTCTCCTCTTCCTTTTTGTCTATCGTCTTATCCACATGGCATCCCGCGATAATTTCACATTTTGCTGCCATCACAAAACCATATTCTTAAATATTTTTATTATATAATTCATTATAACATTAATTTTATTAAAGTCAACTTTAACATTATTTATATTGATATATTTATGAATGACTTGGTTTTGAATCTGTTTTTGAATCAAATAGATTTAGATGCAAAAAAAGCTCCGGTAGTACTGACTCAATGGCATTAAGTTAAGAAAGTCTCACATCACAAAAAATGTGGT
>CAJMQE010000065.1 GCA_905215405.1 uncultured bacterium | reverse complement strand
ACTAAGCTTTCAGAAAATTTGACCCACAACTATACACGAAGAGCCTTTTATATTTGGAATTTTCCATATCTAACTTGTACTATTTATATTCTAGCTCTAGAAAAAGGTTTCTAAAAGAATAAAGCAGAATAACAAAACATACAAGAAACAATATAATAATATATTTCTTCTTTTTAGTATTGATCGAATGTTCATTTTCATTCTTCTTATAAAGAAGGTTCTTCAATTTTTGACCTTTAAAGCTAAATCTTAAAAGAATAGATAAAATGACCTGTATCAGACATACATAGAGAATTGACTGTATTATTCCCTGGATTATCATAGAAAAAGTGATCTTTATATGTAAAAATAAGATTAGGATTAGATATGATATAACACTAATAACACTACCTAAAAAATCACATACAATTAGGAAAATAAGGCTTTCCAATATAAATAAATTGATCATATTCTTTTCCGGCATTCCCATTAATGTATACAAAGCCAGTTCTTTTGACCTTTGTACCATCATATATCTATTGATATAATACAGGAATCCAGCTAGTATCATTGAAATTAACATTGGTAATGCCATTGTACTAAATTGATCAAGAGTGGACAGATATTTTTCAAAAATATTCACCATACACATAATAGTAAGTAGCATCACACAGGTCAGTATATATAGAATATAATTTTCTTTATCACTCTTCATATTTCTAAGAATTAGTTTTACATACATATATTTTCTCCCGTCATACTAAACATGACTTTCATGACTTCATTCATTTTATCTAATTGATTCATTTTAGCATCATTAATTTCAGTTGTTATTGATCCATCTTTCAAGAATAGAATTCTATCTGCATAACTTGCTGCATACGCATCATGTGTAACCATAAGGATACTGATCCCATAATCACGATTCATCTTTTTAAGCATATCCATTAGTATCTTGGAAGAACCGGAATCAAGAGCCCCTGTAGGTTCATCTGCAAGTATTAATCTGCTTCCTGTAATCATCGCTCTAGCGCACGCACATCTTTGTCTTTGTCCACCTGATACATGAGTTGGAAACTCATCAAGAATTTCAGTTATATGTAACAAGTCTGCGATTTCACTAACTTTATTTCTAATTACGCTCTTATTTTCTTTTTTCATAATTAATGGTAATTCTATATTTTCCCGTATCGTCAACGTGTTTAATAAATTGTAATCTTGAAATATAAAACCTATATTATCAGCTCGAAACTTTGCTAACTGAGCCTTTGACAAGCTGGTTATCTCCTGATTATTTATCATCACATTACCATTTGATACTGTATCTATTGTTGATATAATATTCAATAATGTTGTCTTTCCAGATCCAGATGATCCCATAATTGTAACAAAGCTACCTGTTTTTATCTGTATGTTAATATTTTTCAGCACTTCTTTTTTATAATTTCCATCTACGTAGTTCTTACTCACTTTAACTAAATCAACAATCGTATCCATCTATACATTCACCTCTTTTGCTATCATAATCACACTCTGATACATACTCATTTCCTTATCTATGATATGTAAAATTGTTTCATATCCATCTTCTTTTATTGTAAGGTTATCCTGCTTTAAGTATAGTTTAATTAGTATTTTTTTCAATCTGCTAGGATTCATTGCCATGTCCAGACAAAGAAGAAATTTTAGTGCAAAATTCAAATCAGACCTTGTGATTGAGTTGCTTAAAGGAGAAAAAGATCTCAATACCCTGGCAACTGAAAATAATATCCAACCTAACTTACTGCGCAACTAAATTTTTCGTTTTTGAATTTTCATTATCTTATTATAATTAAGCATATACACTTAAATAGAACATACCATAAAATTAAAATTAAATAAAGAATTTTCGTCTTTTTTTATTTCGACTAATTTTTTAATTTATTATAAAAGACTTTTACTTACTTCTAAAATTTTTATTCTTATTACACCTACCAATCACAGCCACCAGTAAGGTAATACCTCCGACCTGCACCTAAAGGTGCACTGAATGGTGCGCCTTTTGTACCACATTTACTTGCTGCCCTTTCGGGCAAATTCAGTGCAGCTATCACCTTTATCCCCATGGGATCTCCTGTTATCCCTAATGAGACACATTTACTTTTTCTTTTTTATTAGCTCTTCTGTAAATGGAGCTATGTGCTCTATTATACTCATCTGTTCAAACATTAGATCCTCCTGCATTTGATTTTGTATATACTCTTTGAGCTTTTTTTCATTCTTTCCGACTATATCTACATAATAGCCACGACACCAAAATTTTCGATTACCATACTTATATTTCTAATTTGCATGCCTCTAATATAATTAATGTACTCTTTAATTTTAAGTAGCCTAATGTTTCAGCAACACTATACTTTAGCGGTATACTCAAAAGCATATGTACGTGATTGGGCATCAATTCACCCTCTAGAATTTCTATTCTTTTTCTTTCACATAGCATTTTTAGTATTTCTCGTATATCCTCCCTTAATGATCCATAGATTGCTTTTCTCCTAAGCTTTGGCGCAAATACTATATGATATTTGCAATTCCACGACGTATGTACTAATGTATTTTTATCCATTTGGATGCCTCCAATAATGTATTTGTGGCAAACCCACTATATTATAATTAATTAAAGTGTCTTTAAATAAAACTATAAGTTTGACATCTTCCCCCTGTATCACAGGAGGGGATTGTATATACAAAAAGCATCATGAAACACAAATTGTATTTCATGATGCCCTCTATCTACTTTTTAATATATATTATATTAAATTATTTTCTGAGCTGAGACAGTCTTTCCTGAACCTGTTCCAGCATCTGTGTATATTTTGCAAGTTTTTCTTTTTCTTCATCGATCTTAGCCTGAGGTGCTTTGCTCGTGAACTTTTCATTGTTCAACATACCGTTACATCTCTTGATTTCGCCATTTAATCTACCTTCTTCTTTTGCAAGACGTTCGATTTCTTTATCGATATCAACGAGTTCTGCGAACGGAATATAGATTACTGCTTCTGGAATAACAGTTGATACTGCATCCTCTGGGATTCCTGCCTTATCAGCCTGAACTGCAACTTCACTTGCATAACCAAGTGTTGCAAAGAATACGTTACCATTTACAAAGATATCACGAATCTGTGCATTTTCAGATACTACGAATACTTTTGCTTTTCTGCTAGGCGCAACATTCATCTCGGCTCTTAAGTTACGGATGTTTCTAACTGCTGTCTTAATTGTTTCGATTGCATGTTCATCTTCTTCAAAGTTTAATTCAGCTTTATATACTGGCCATGAAGAGATCATGATAGATTCTTCATCATCCTGCAGGTTACAGAAAATTTCTTCTGTAATAAATGGCATATATGGGTGAAGCAGTTTTAATGAATCGATCAGAACTGTCTTTAATGTCCAGATAGCTGCTCTCTTTGTTGTATCTTCATCATTGTAAAGACGTGGTTTTACCATTTCAATATACCAGTCACAGAATTCTTCCCAGATGAAGTTGTTCAGTTTATCTACTGCAATACCAAGTTCATATTTTTCCATATTGTCAGTAACTTCTTTTGTCAACTTATTCATCTTTGAAAGAATCCATTTATCTGCATCTGTCAGATCTGCTGGCATTACACCATCTGCTTTAACCTTGTTATCAGGATCGTTCATCATGATAAATCTGGATGCATTCCAAACCTTGTTAGCAAAGTTTCTGCTTGCTTCTACTCTCTCATTGTAGAAACGCATATCGTTACCAGGCGCATTACCTGTGATCAGTGTCAATCTTAATGCATCAGCGCCATATTGATCAATAACTTCAAGTGGATCGATTCCGTTTCCAAGAGATTTACTCATTTTACGTCCCTGTGAATCTCTTACAAGACCGTGGAATAATACTTTGCTGAATGGCTTTTTGCCCATCTGTTCAAAACCAGAGAAGATCATTCTGATTACCCAGAAGAAAATGATATCATAGCCTGTTACCAAGACATCTGTAGGATAGAAGTAATCCAGTTCTTCTGTCTTGTCTGGCCAGCCAAGTGTTGAGAATGGCCATAATGCTGATGAGAACCATGTATCCAAAGTATCTTCATCCTGTGTCAGATGTGTGCATCCACATTTTGGACATTTTTCAGGTGCTTCTGCAGAAACAACAACTTCTCCACATTCATCACAGTAATAAGCAGGAATTCTGTGACCCCACCATAACTGTCTGGAAATACACCAGTCTCTGATATTATCTGTCCAGTTAAAATATGTCTTATCCATACGTTCTGGCATTAATTCAATATCACCAGTTTTTACAGCTTCAACAGCTGGTTTGATCAATTCATCCATTTTAACGAACCACTGCTGTTTGATCATTGGTTCTACTGTTGTTTTACATCTATCATGTGTACCAACATTATGTGTATGATCTTCTACTCTTACAAGATAGCCCTGTGCATCAAGATCAGCGACCATTGCTTTTCTCGCTTCGTATCTATCCATACCGGCATATTTTCCGCCTAATTTATTGATTGTTGCATCATCATTTAAAATATTGATTTCTGGAAGATTGTGTCTCTTACCTACTTCAAAATCGTTAGGATCATGAGCAGGTGTGATCTTAACAACACCAGTACCGAATTCTCTATCAACATAAGCATCTGCAACAATTGGGATTTCTCTGTCTGTCAATGGTAATTTAACCATTTTACCAACAAGATGTTTGTATCTGTCATCATCAGGATGAACAGCAAGTGCGCTATCACCAAGTAATGTTTCAGGTCTTGTTGTAGCGATTTCTACCTTTTCATCTGAACCAACAACAGGGTAGTTGATATGCCAAAAATGTCCAGCCTGTTCTTCATGTTCAACCTCTGCATCAGAGATAGAGGTCTTACATACAGGACACCAGTTTACGATTCTGGAACCCTTATAGATGAGGCCTTTATCATACATTTTGATAAATACTTTCTGAACTGCATCAGAACAGCCATCATCCATTGTAAATCTTTCTCTGTCCCAATCACAGGAAGAACCGATTTTCTTTAACTGGCTTGTAATTGTTCCGCCGTATTCTTCTTTCCATTCCCATGTTCTCTTAAGAAATGCCTCACGACCGATTTCTTTCTTATCAAGTCCTTCTGCTTTTAATGCATTTGTTACCTTGACTTCAGTTGAAATACTTGCATGGTCAGTTCCTGGAATCCAAAGTGCTTCAAAGCCCTGCATTCTCTTAAAACGAATCAGGATATCCTGCATTGTATTATCAAGGGCATGACCCATGTGCAGCTTACCTGTAATATTTGGAGGTGGCATAACGATTGTAAATGGTTTCTTGCTTCTATCTACTTCAGCATGAAAATATTTTTTGTCTAACCACTTCTGATATAATCTGTCTTCAATTTCAGAAGGATTATAATTCTTTTCTAATTCTTTTCTCATAATGATTTCCTTTCCTCTGACTCCGGATCTTTGCGATCCATGATCTGTTACTTTTATCTCAGACACTCCTGTCTGTATGGTTTTCCTGTTCAGGTACCATAAAGATTATGATGCATTGTGATAATTAAAAAAGCCCTCAGCAGACTTTAACTATCATCTGCTAAGGGCGTGTTATCGCGGTACCACCTTAGTTCAATCATTTATTCCTGCACACAGATATCAATCGCCTGAAAGAATAAATAATCCTCATTGGATCCGTTAACGGGAATCACTCGTTATGACCTATGCAATATACCTCAGCTCAAAGTCAGAATATCAATTTCTGAATCCAGCCTCAATCCATATCTTTCAGTCATACTGCTCAAAAGCTACCTTCGACACCAACTTTTCCAAACCATCTTTCAGCCGGGGAATGGTTCTCTCTTGGGATGTTTGCTGTCTACTCCTCTTTTTCACTGCATTTTTCATATAATATTTATTATAATATGATTGCGTTAAAAAAGCAAGTCATTTTATAAATTTCCTTAAAATTCCCAATCAAAATAGACTTAACTGCTCATATCCATCTTCAAATTCTGCCATATAGCAGAATATATCTTTTGGACGATACAGGATACCATTTTCTCTGCAGGTATCCGTAAAAAGTGCCATCAGTTCCTGACTGTTCGGACTTTCGATTTCATAAGCATTTCCAAATTCTCTACAATATCGTGCCTTCATCCCCGGAAAATATGCATCCAGCTTCTCATAGAAATATTCTCGGTTCCCTTCACGAAGAGTCAGACCCATTCCCATGCACATGATTCCCTTCACTCCTGCATCTAAACAATACTCTAAAATTCCCTGTACATTTTCTTTTGTATCATTGATATATGGTAACAGCGGATCCAGCCATACAACTGTTGGAATTCCATGCTTTTGAAATGTCTTTAGTGCCTGATACCGTTCTTTTGTTGTACTAACATGTGGTTCTATGATACGACACAACTGTTCATCATAGGTAGTCAGTGTCATTGCTGCTACACATTTCGCATTTCGATTGATTTCTTCTAACAGATCAAGATCCCGTAAAATCCTTGTTGACTTTGTCAGAATCGATACCCCAAACCCGTATTGCAGGATCAATTTCAGGCATCGTCTTGTGTATTGTAATTTTTCCTCCAGATGCAGATAGGGATCGCTCATAGAGCCTGTTGCAATCATACATTTGCTTCTCTTATGTTTTAATGCATATTCCAGCAATTGCGGTGCATTTACCTTCACTTCAATATCTTCAAATGGGTGCTGCATCTGATAACAGGTACTCCTTGCATCACAGTAAATACAGCCATGACTACATCCGCGATAGATATTCATTCCATTTTTTGCAGATAAAATCCCCTTTACCTCTACCTCATGCATTGTCCTGCCTCCATGTATATTTTAAATATGTCCTGCATATTTAGATCAACTACCTATCTGTTTCATTCTTTGCCGTCACCGTTTTCGTTCTTTGTAATCACCGCTTCGTTCTTTGTCTCCACTGTTTCGTTCTTTGCTATTACCGCTTCATTCTTTGTCTCCACTGTTTCATTCTTTGCCGTCACCGCTTCGTTCTTTGTCTCCATTGCTACATTCTTCTTTGCTTTGGTATTACACAGGGTAAATACCGGATATCTGCGATCATAATTTCCCCAGACACAGGATCTGCTTTTACAAAAATACCAGGTACAGAACAGAAGCTCTTTTTCATTGAGTTCTGCAGTCAGCGCCAATAACGGATCAGTCAGCTGTAAAAACAGAACTTTATCACGAAAATACATAGAATCCAGGATGTTTCGTCCTTCCTCTGACAATCCTGTTCTGATATTCTGCTTTTCTTCCGGGAGTAATGTTCCATAATAAAAATCCACATAGGAATGCTCCAGCCCATTCTCCTCACGCATCTCTTTTACCTGCTTTAAAAGCCTGTCCGCATTTCCTTCCAACATCTTCGTTTCATACTTTGATGAATCAAATCCCTGTTGAATATTTTCCAGATAGATGCCGCCCTGCTCAACAAGTTCTTTCTGTGTAATTCCTTTCATCAATTGCATATACTTCTTATTTGTGATCTTTTTCATGACCTGTTCATATGCAAGATCGATCATATCAAGCAGTATTCTTCCATCGATCCTGTCGATAAAAACCGTATTGTAGAATGGCTGCTGAACTGGAGGACAGTGATATCCCCTGACGACAATTCCTTCATACTGCTGCCGATAGTAATAAGCAGTATCTGGATCACAGCGCAACGTGATCTTGTAATTTTGTGGATCAGGATTGAGCTGTGCATAGATCATTCCACCAGCTTTAAAACATTCCGGTGTCTCTCCAAATGGAAAATCTCTCAGTGTATCATATTTCGCCATACAGTAATTACGTATTTCTTCAGGTGTCAATACTTGACTCATCATTATCCCCCTTATTATCGTATTTTAAAGAATCATAAGATTAATTCGTTAACTTTTCCAATATCTTTATCATAAATGATAAAATAGATGAATGCAATTAAAATCGAACAAATATTCTAATTGCTCTCATATTTACTTTTAAATATAAAAACAGAGCCGGTTATCCAGCTCTGCCTTTTTGTTCGGATCTGACTATAAATCCGTCTTTATGTACTTTCATTTTCTCAATTTTAGTTGAACTGTTCCCATTCACTTCTCATGATCAGATAAGTAACCAATGGTAAAACAACCAGACCAATCACTGCAACTGCAATATTTGCTCCGAGTACAAGATTCACAATGAAGTTTACGATTGCACCGCTGCAGATGATAAAGTAACCTGCTTTCATCGTCTTAAACAACATCAGAGCGCATCCAACTACAACAAGTACGCCTCCGATCAAACTTAAGAATAAGACCGGATTAGCAAATGCCCCTACCAGTACTACTACAATTGACAGTAAATTTACGATGAAAATAAACCATAACCATCCCTTTAAAGCTGATTTCATTTTCAATCCCTCCTGTTTTTATTTTTGTACAGCATATGTACAAACCATCTTTATCTTAACTCTTTTTAGAAAATTCGTCTCAAAAAGATATCGACAAAATCTATGTCTATTTTTGCTTAAGTAACATGTTCTTCTGTTATTCTACAAAAAAATCGATGAAACAGGGTGAAGTTATTAAAAAACAATTCTATTTTGTTGTACTGACTTCCGATTTTTGCGTTGTTGATTCCAGCTTCATGATGACCGGTCTTAATCCATCATTACAACTGCAAATTGCAACCCCTGGTTTTCTGATCCAGTCTCCATAATAAAAAACATCCTTTCCAGCTCCATGTGCAAGCGCAAATACATACTGATAAATCGCTTTCCAAGCTTCATCACAGAATCCCTCTGGCTTTGCATAGTCAGCATAAAAGACTTGTCCTTTTTGCATCATTGGACATGCCCCCAGATTACTTACCCCATATTCGGCCGCTAACTCATTATCAAATGTCGTTTTTAAGATCGTAATTTTAACTTTATTCATTTCTTCTCCTTTTCTTCTGCTTTATTCCTGCCCTGTTCACTCAGGCATTGCATCAAAGTCTGCATTTTCGTCTGCATTTTCGTCTGCATTTTCGTCTACAAATTTGTCTTTTCTATTTGCGACTTCAAGAGTATTATAAAAGAATCAAGGCTACTTTTTAAGTACGCACTTTATGAACACCTACTATCAGAAAGGAAAGTACCACAATGAGCATGCATAAATATGAGGGCAACATTACCTCCCTGGCAGATACACCTTTTGGCTATACGCTGTCCTTAATTGGTGGGAAATGGAAACTGGTCATTCTATACTGGCTGGTAGAATATAAAACCATACGTTTTAACGAATTACAAAGAAAGATCGGCACCATAACCTATAAAACATTAAGCTCCCAGCTTAAAGATCTGGAGCATGAAGGTTTGATCATTCGTACAGAATACCCCCAGATACCGCCTAAAGTAGAATACAGTCTTACCGAGAAGGGCCGTTCTTTGTATCCAATTATGGAAGCGATGTGCCATTGGGGCGAAGCAAATCAGCCAAAAAACAACATAAAATAGGAATTAAAAAAGCGTCAGCTTACTTTTTTTGAATCGATCTCCTATCGTTAAATTTTTCTAACTTTTGGGGAACGTTTCAATTTTTCGTAAGCGTGACGCTTTTTTCATCGACAGACGACCTTCATCGTTTCTCTGCCATTTCTATTTTCGTTCTATCAATCTAAATTCCTGTGCACTAATCCTACAGGTTCAGATCATAAGCTCCGCAGCCAGTCTCGTCCATGTTCATTGCAAACATTTTGCCAGCTACCTTAGCCATATATTCTGTATCTCTTACACCAACTGTTTCATATGGAGAATGCATAGCAAGCTGTGCAAGACCGATATCAACTGTATTTAAAGATACATGAGTATTAGAAATACCACCGAGTGTCATACCACCTGGAATATCTGAATTGTTAACAAATACCTGGAATGGTACATCAGCTTCTTTACAAAGCTGTTTAAAAATTGCTGCAGCCATTGCATCTGTTGAGTAGTGCTGTTTTGCATCAAATTTGATAACAACACCACCATTTAATACTGGATGGTTCACTGGATCAGCTTTTCCAGCAAAGTTTGGATGCATAGCATGTGCATTATCTGCGGACATCATGAAACTTCTTGCAATTGATCTATAGTAATTTTCCTGATCAAAGCCAAGACATTCATTGATTCTCTGCAGAGTATCACTTAAGAATGTTGAATCTGCACCCTGTTTTGTACTACTACCAACTTCTTCGTTATCAAATACGCACATTACAGGAATACTCTTCTCAGGTTTTGCCATTAATAATCCCTTCAGAGATGCAAATGCACACTGAAGATCATCAATTCTGCCTGATGACATGAATTCTTCATTAGCGCCCCAGAAAGAACCCTTCATTCTGTTGTAGAGGTAAAGGTCATTGCCAAGAATATCTTCTTTCTCAACTCCTGCAGATTTTGCAACGATTCCCATAAAGTCTGCTTCATCACTGTTTTCAGCAAAAAGAGGAAGCATATCATTCTGAACACTGTATTTGTGTCCTTCGTTCTGTGTTCTATCCATATGAATTGCAAGGCTTGTGATCATAAGAAGATCTCTGTCTACATCTACAAGTCTTGTTTCAATTCCCTTGTCTGTCTTAACAATAATACGGCCAGATACGGAAAGTGGTCTGTCGAACCAAGGTGCACATAAATTACCACCGTACTGTTCTACATTGAGTTTCTTATATTTTCCGTCTACTACCATTTCCGGATTTTCTTTGATCTTAAATGTAGGAGAATCACTATGGCTAGCCATAATATTAAATCCTGTATAATCATTTTCAGGTACTGCAAATGCTATGATTGATGAATAGTTTCTTACAACATAGTATTTTCCACCTTTTTCAATTTTCCAGCTGCCGCTTTCAAGTAACTGCTGGTAACCATTTTCATTGAGCTCGTCCATGATATTCTGGATTGCATGGAAACGGCTGACACTCTTGTCTAAAAATTCTTTTAATTCTTTCGCATATTCATTATGCATCTCTAATACCTCGTACTTCTTAAAAATAATACTTATTCTGCAGCTTCTGTCTCTACAGTAAGATATTTCAGATGACCATTATCATCAGTAATTGTATAACCAGCAATCAGATTCTCAATATACTCACTTACTTTATTTTGTGAAATCGTACTTGAGATCTTACTATCGTTGGAATCATCATAATATCTATTAACAAAGTATAATACATTATACTTGCTATTTGCACTATCTTCAACCACTGTTTTATCACCAGCTGTTCTGGCAGCATCTAAAAGCCATGTGCTATTCGCTGAAGAAAGTGAGCTGGAAGCGGCTCCCGTTGTGAGGGAAGCGTCCTCAGATGTGTATTTATCCTTGTCATCATCTGATGCATATGTGATACAAAGATTTTTAAATGATTCCTCATCTGTGATCTTTGCCAGCATTTCATTGGCTGTATTCTCATCATCAAATGTCATCATTCTGTAATCGATAGAATCATACTGATCCTTATTCTGTTCATAGTAAGCAGAAATCTCACTGGCATCAGGTGTATTGTCCGTTGTCAGCTGTTCATAATATTTGCTTACCAAAAGATATTCTTCGATTGTGGATTTTAATTTTGACTCTGTTGCATATTGACCAAACTTCGTCTTATAATATTTCTTTTCACTCATGCTTTCCTGTGATGCAGACTGTTTGATACCATCAATATAACTGTTATAGTCTTCCGTTACATCATAAGAAAATCCTGCATTAGCTGCGTCATCTTTCAATGCCTTTGTCTGCTGAATCGTTTCTGCTGCTGTCTGTGCAAAATAATCAGCCCAGCTCAAATCATCTGAATACTGCTGTTCTGATAGATCTTTGCTTGTATCCAGACCAAAGTAAGAAAGATACTGGGAATAATTACTTTCAAAATTAGTTATGGCTGTATTGTAATAATAGTCATATTCTGTTCTTGATATCTCATAATCTCCAACCTTTATGTAAGTAGCATGTTCATTTCTGTAGTCCGCTACAAAATAAGCTGCAATTCCAGCAATGATTGCAAGGGCCACGACGACCAGACATCCTTTGAAGATCTGTTTTTCTCTTTTTTCTTTTTCCTGCTGTTTTTTACGTGCAAGCACTTTTTTATCATATTTGGTCAGCACTTTTTCAGGCTGCTTTTCTGAATTCGTATGATTTTTCTTTGCATCCTGCTTTCCGTTTTTTACCGTTTTCGGTGAAGACTGATTAGCATTCTGCTTTTTTTTGGTACTCATTTACGCATTAACCTCCTGTCCATTTTTCATTTCTTTATTATACTTTAATTTTTATAAAAGTCATAGCTTTTTCACAAATTTTTCAAATCTGACCTAAAAAAACACAACTCAAAGCTTTGGACAGCAAAAATGGAACCACGATCACAAGGGATCAGGCTCCATTTTTGTTATTCCGTAAATGTAATTTTTATCTGCTTGTTGTCTCAGCCTGCATACCAGAGCCATTGGATTCTCCAAGATTATCCAGACCATTTCCGATATCAGTACCAACTTCTTTGAGACCATCTCCAACATCTGTAGCGATTTCTTTTACGCCATCACCGACATCGGTCATTACTTCGCCGGCTGCTCCCTCAGAAGATTTGGCTGCTGCTGTTGTACTTTCTGCACCAGCTGAGCTCCCATTGTTGTCATCAGTTGTGCTGCCACAACCTGTCATTACTCCGGCACATAATACAAGTACCGCACCGAGTAAGAGAAATTTTAATTTTTTCATAAATAATCGCTCCTTTAGAAATTAATAATTTCTAAACATATTATGAACAATTATTGAATGGTCTATGCATTTCTATCCTAATTTTGATGGATTTTTTAAAATTTTGCTGACATATGGATAGAGTACAGCGGTAATAACGGATATTACAAAGGACTTCAAAAGGTTAAATGGTGCCACTGCAAATGCCACAAATGTAAATACATCTGTAATTGCCCCGTTGACTTTTGTGCCCATTCCGATCAGAACATCCATTGGCATTCCATATAATACAGAATACTTAGGAAGCAGATATACTGCATTTAAGATCGTACCACAAGCTATGAATACAATTGATCCCACGATCATACCCACAATTGCATCTTTTTTATTTTTCTTAAGAAAATAAATAAAGGATGCTGGTATGACAAGGGTACAACCAAAGATGAAATTGGCAAAATCACCAACAAATGCCGTCGATGTTCCCTGGATCACCACATGAAGAAGGATCTTGACTGCTTCTATTACAACTCCAGTCGTTGGACCGAACATAAAAGCACCAAGCAGTACTGGTACTTCGCTGACATCCAGTTTATAGAATGATGGTGCGAACCAGAGTGGTATTTCAAAATACATCAGAATAAATGCAAGCGCTGAAAGCATTGCAATGACTGTCATTCTGTTCGTACGGATCTTTTTGCTTCTTAATTTCTCACCTGTCTTTTTTTCAATCAGTTTTTCGGCTGCAAATGCGATCGCATAGACCGCTACCATCAGTAAAAGCGAAACAAGCAGAAATGATGCATTGTCTTTTATCTGACTGAATAATTTACCATAATCTGTCATAGTTAAATTCCTCCTGTTTTTTATTTTTGAATTTTACTGAACGAAAAATGAAAAAAGAAAAGCCCTGTATCAACGAACGATACAGGGCATATATATCTGGTGGATCCAATCTGTCAGGCATTTCACATAAATCTTACTCCACGAAATCCTTTCTACCGGAACACCAATACCTACGCTTCTTTCATCCAGACTATACTGTCGGTTTGAGAATTGCACTCAATCAGCTTATTAAGCTCGTGGACTTCATCTCTGGATTTCCCAGAGAATTTACCACCGGTCAAGAATTGACAGGAATCCCTGTCTCACTTTGCCCTGAAGGTCAGAGTATTTGTTACTCGCACATTATTCAATTCAAAATAGATCTGACAGATACCAGATTTCTATCTGCCATTATGTAATGAAAGCAATATTAAATTCTGCTTTCATTACAGACTTTAGCATGAAAAGTCATCATTGTCAAGAACTGTTGGTTCACTTCCGGTCACAGCACTTGAACCCGTGCACTTTTATGCAAAATCTACTGTATTAATAACTTCTAAGTTTGTCTGTACCATCATCTGTTGTATTTTCAATCGATTTAACAACTACGTAATAACTATAATTGTCATTGACCTTAATCAGGACTCTGTCTCCTACTTTATGACCGAGTAGGGCTTTTCCCATCGGTGATTCGATGCTGATAAGACCACTCAGCGAATTTCCCCGCACTGTGGTAATCAGTTTTACTGTCTGTAGTTCATCATCCTCTTCAAAATACAGTTCAACCGTGTTATTGACACCGATCTCATCATCACTGGATTCATCTGAAATCACAACTGCTGTCTTGATCATTCTGTCGAGATAGCGGATTCTGCTTTCATTTCTGTTCTTATCACGCTTTGCGGCATAATACTCAAAATTTTCACTCAGATCTCCCTGTTCTCTCGCCTCTTTTACATGTTCAATCAGCTCTTTTCTGAGAACCAGTTTTCTGTAATCAATTTCTTCCTGCATTTTCTTTATATCTTTTTCTGTCAATTCATTATGCATTTTTTGCCTCCATGATTTACTGAAAAAACAGTTTTATTTCATTCTTTTTATTATACAATCCAGTAGATTTTTTGCAACCTCATCCTTGCTCATAACAGGCAGTTCCTGCATACTATCTGCCGTAATCATGGTCACGATATTGGTGTCGGTTCCAAAACCAGCACCTTTTTCTTTCAGATTATTTGCAACGATCATATCCACATGCTTCTTTTCGAGTTTTGCTCTGGAATTTTCAATCATATTCTGTGTTTCCATCGAAAAGCCACATAAGAACTGTCCCTCTTTTCTGTGACTGCCAAGCCAGCCCAGAATGTCTGTTGTCCGTTCAAGAGGAATTGTCATTTCTCCCTCTTTCTTCTTGATCTTTTCTGTGCTGACCTGCGCTGGTCTGTAGTCTGCAACAGCCGCTGCTTTGATAATAATATCCATATCTGGTGCACGATTGCTGACAGCATCGAACATATCCTGCGCTGATTCCACCTGTACCATCTTCACAAATGGAACTGGTGACTGTGTTGTTTCACCACTGACCAGCGTAACTTCTGCTCCACGCAGCATCGCATTTCGTGCAATTGCATACCCCATTTTACCTGTTGAACGGTTGCTGATAAAGCGTACCGGATCGATTTTTTCTCTTGTGGCACCTGCTGTCACCAGAATTTTTTTCCCTGCCAGATCTTTTTCATATGTGATTTCTCGTAAAATCCAGTTCAAAAGCTCTTCTTCTGATGGCATCTTTCCAACTCCTGTATCTCCACAGGCAAGATATCCACTATCCGGCTGGATCACTGTCATGCCGAACCGTTGCAGTTTGCTCAAATTATCCTGTACGATTGGATTCAGATACATATTGGTATTCATTGCCGGTGCAATGATTTTTTTACAGGTACAGGCCATAACTGTAGTAGTGAGCATATCATCAGCGATTCCATTGGCAAGTTTGCCAATTACATTTGCTGATGCCGGTGCAACCAGGACAACGTCCGCTTTTTTTGCAATAGAGATATGTTCCACACTGTACTGAAAATTCCTGTCAAATGTATCGATCAGGCACTTACTTCCTGTCAATGTTTCAAATGTGATAGGATTGATAAAGTTCGTAGCATTCTGTGTCATCAGCACATCCACTGTGCAGTGCAGTTTTTTGAGTGCACTTGCAAGTCCGGCAATCTTATATGCCGCAATACTGCCCGTAACAGCCAGTACAACATTTTTTCCTTTCAACATGCCTTAACTCCTCCCTACTGTTCTGTATTTTTATCATATATAATCTTTAATCCTTTGAGCAGCAGACTGTTGTCGAGAATAATATCATTTTTACAATGATCCACGATCACACTTGCAAGCCCTCCTGTTGCAACAATTACAGGTTCAAAGCCCGTTTCCTCTCTGATCCTGTCAAGCATGCCATCGATGCAGGACGCATTTCCATAAATAATTCCGCTCTTCATACAGTCGACTGTATTTTTTCCGATTACCTTTTTCGGTGCTTCCATACTGATTCGTGGAAGCTGGGAAGTTCTGGATACCAATGACTCTAATGATACTTTGATTCCTGGAAGGATCATTCCGCCGATATAATTCTTTTTTTCATCAATGACTGAGATTGTTGTTGCGGTTCCTATATCTATTACTACTACGGGTGCTCCATATTCCCTAATTGCTGCTACTGCATCAACCACCAGGTCACTTCCGACCTGACGTGGATTGTCCATCAGCAGATTGAGGCCTGTCTTAACTCCTGGTCCCACGATCAGCGGTTCCACATCGGTGATCTTCATAACTGCTTCTTTGATCACATTGACCAGCTGCGGAACAACAGACGATATTATTGCCCCTTTGATCTCACTACTGTCAATTTGATACAATTCCAGCACTGTCTTAAATCCGACTGCATACTCAAGCTCCGTTTTTGATCTGTCCGTTGAGAGCCTTTCTTCAAAACATACCTTTTTGTCATCCACACAGCCAATTACAATATTGGTATTGCCCATATCAATTGCAAGTACCAGATTGCCACTGTGATTTTTTCTAAATTCTTTTCTACTATCCATCTATTCTAACTCCTGTCTACTTCACTGACTCTTTATCTTGATCTGTCGGCTTTCTTCCCTGCGAGCTGCATACCAAATATTCTTGCCAGCACATTTCCGATTCCCGATACAAGCACAGCTGCTACAACTGCCTCTGGAATTCCCTGTGTACCAATTACCGTCATGATCACACCATAGAGTGCATCTGCTGCAATTCCTTTTGCTGATGCGAACTGATTGCCGAATAAAAGATATATTCCATTCATAACAAGCAGGGTATTGATCAATGATCCCGCAATTCCTGCTCCTGCAAATGCAATTGCTTTTCTTGCTTTCCAGTTACGTCCGATTTTGATCAGTGCCTGATACATATAATAGGCTGCAACTCCGATCAAAATACGAGGGAGAAAGCAGATCACAATACTTGCCAGATTTCCATGGGTTTCTCCCATACTGTAAAATGGTGAGAACACAAAAGAAGTCAGGTTCGGACTAAATGTGTTGTTGAGCATACTTGTCAGTCCAAAAACTCCGCCAAGAAATGCCCCCTTCTTAGGGCCAAGAAAGATTGCTCCTAATATAACTGGAACATGAATAATTGTTGCGTTCATAAAACCAAGTGGTATGTAACCCAGATACGGGGTGAATGCCATTACAATAATAATGGCCGAAAACAGTGCCGTTAAGACAAGTTCTCTTGTTTTTGATGTAGATTCGTTCATTTTAATTTTCCTCCTGTTATCATTCTTCTAATGAAGATACAATACATGCCTAATCATTATAATATCAATTTGTGTATTTCTCAAGAATGAATCCTGTCCTTTTAAAAAAACAGGATTCTTCCAGACAGACCATCTTTGGCTCCATCTAAAAAAATCCTGTTTTAAATTCTTACTTTCTATTTATTTTAAGCAGTCCGATAATACTCTTTGTACATTCTTCATTCTGAACTTCTCCAATTCACTTTCCTGAAAACCAGCTTTTTTCATTGCATCAAAAAGTCTGCACATTTCTGTCGGATGGCCAATTTCCAGATTTCCGTGAATGCCATCAAAATCACTGCCAATTGCAAGGATGTCAGCACCCCCGACCTGATAAATATGACGGATATGACGCAGCATATCTGAAATCCTGCTATCCTCAGACTCATTTAAGAACTGAGGTGCAAAGTTGAGCCCCATAACACCTCCGTGCTCTGCCAGTGCACGAATCATTTCATCTGTCATATTGCGCGGATGCCCTGTAAGTGCTCTGGCGTTTGAATGAGATGCAACAAACGGTTTACTTGTATTTTTTACGACATCATAAAAACCACCATCCGACAGGTGCGAAACGTCTACAATGACCCCTGATGAATTCAACTGCTGGATCAGCTCGATACCAAATGGTTTTAACCCTCTCTGCATGATATCTGGATCTGTTGAATTTGGATAGCCGATCTGGTTTTCATGATTCCAGGTCAGCGTAATGAGACGTACGCCCTGTTCATAAACTTTTAAAAGATTCTCCATTTGTCCGCCCAATACGCCGCCATCTTCGATTGTAAAAAGAATCCCTGTCATTCCTTGTTGTGCGCAATTACAATCGTTTTTTCCAAGCACTGGATAAAGCAGGTCCTTATGTAATTTCAGTTCACCAGCCAGACGCTTTTGAATCTGCTCAAATCTTTCCATCGCCATCCGGTCACGTTCTTTCGCATCAAAAGTTCCTGTTGGAATAAATGCTGAGAAAAACTGGATTCTGACATCTGACTTCTGCAATTCCAGTAGATTTACCATTTTTCGGTTATCTGCCAGGCTCTCCCCCTCTTCTAACTCTGTGATCGTATCACTATGCATATCTATGTATCCATATTTCTGCTCTCTCTGTTCTTCTACTCCTGCCATACGGTCTGCCTTCTTTCCTTTTCTTCTGAACATATATACCATATATCCTATTCGATTGCAATTCTTTCCATACAAAAAAACCGTCTGTTTCCAGACGGTTTCCTATAAAAACGCAAAGTATTGAATTCCACTGTATCTTCTCTCCCTATCAATACAGTTTCCTTCTGCACAATCCCGCCATTACTGGCTGTTACCGTTATATGTAATCCTATTTTATATGGTACTGTTATGCATTTTATCTGTTTATATTTTTTTGTCTAGATCTTCCCTAGTTAAAACTCTTACCAAAATCGTAGATGACTCTGACACGTAAAAATGATCCATTTTCAAATTCTACTTCTGTTTCGTACTTTCCATCTTTGTAATCGATCTCAGTATCAGATTCATTTTCTGACTTGCTAGACTTAAATGCTTCTTTGATTTCCTCTGTTGACTTTCCTTTGAGGGAATTGCCATCAACAGTTACCTCATCTTCGATCATACTATCTGAAATAGAAATTTCTCCAATTGTACAATCTTCGATTCTTTTAGAATCTCCAGTATCATTGTATACTGTAAGATATGCATAGGTCTTATCATCTTTTTCCGCTGTGATCAGGTAGCTCCAGGTCTTGGCATCAAGTGTAGATGCATAACCACTTCCTGTAAGTTTGTATCCTGCATCTGTAATTGCTGAACACTTTGTTTCACCGACTTTAACTTCTACTGTTCCCATCTTTACAACCGGTGCAGAACCTTTACTGCTCTTTGTAAAATACCAACCTGCTGCAAGAACCAACAGGAAAAGAACAACTCTTACTGCTAACTTACTAAAATTATTTTTCATAACTCTCTCCTATCTCATGCATAACAAGAACAGATTCTACCATGGTAGTTATTACCATGTCAATATATTCCTACTATTTTCCTATATGAGGCAGTTCGATATTCCTATTTTACATGAGGACATGTACCTTTTTCCTCAGGGCCATAATTACCCCCAACATAATTCGTCTGAAAACTTTTTGTCACTTCAGACAATTCCATTTTGCCATCGATATAAGGCTGATACATATCGTACATGGAAGCACCCGCTACACCATCACATCCAATATCATCAAATCCAAGTGCATCCGATACGATTTTCTCACGCTGTGCCTTTGTTGTATTCTTAATTAAGTACTGATCCATTACTTTTTCCTACTTTCTTTGTTGTATCCAGTTTTATCGAGCATTTCCTTTCACACCCGATTGTCTTCTGATTTGTTTATACGAATTTCTGTAAGATAGCAAGATCCAGAGACTTGCCCATCTTATATCCGACTTCTCTGAGCGTACCACAATGCTCAAATCCATATTTTTTATGTAATGCAACACTTGCTGCATTATCAGCTGTGATCAAAGAGACCACCGTATGAATTTCATCATTTTCTGCTGCCCGTTCCATCATAAATTTCATGAGCTGATCACCGATTCGCATTCCCCTGTGATTGCTGTCTATATAGATAGAAATCTCAACGCTGTTACGAAAGGCCGGTCTGTCACGATAGACAGAAAAAGATGCATAGCCGACAGGTATCTGGTCACAGACATATACATATAATTCATGTTTCCCTGTATGTGCATGAAACCACTCTGTCCGGTCCTCTAGCGTTTTGCACTCCATATCAAAAGTTGCTGTTGTATGCTGGATTGCATCATTATAAATATCCATTAAATATGGAATATCATTTTCCTGTGCTTTACGTATCATTTTTACTCCATTCTGTTCTTTTATCCGCAGGCTCTTTTGCACTATTCTAACAAATTGCCTATATATGTATTATTCTATTTTCCTATTGCTTATCAGACAATAAGTTCAACTTTTATAGCCAGTCTGTTGTCATTGAATCCAGTTTATCCGTGACTGCAGCTGCCAGTTTTGCATGTTCCTGCTCATCCATATGCTCCCTGTCAAGTGCGCTTGGTTTTGCGTATTCTGAGGCTGCAAGAAATTCGCAATGATATCTGTCTGCAATTTTTTTCATTTCTCCTGCCAGATGTTGTGCCACCTGTTCTGAATGACCATCAAAATCCAGATCAAATCCAGGTTCTCCAACTCCTTTTCCAAGTAAAATAGGAGACATGATCAAAATTCTAGTATCATGTTTGCTCTGAGTCTTTTCATAATCCAAAACCTGCTCGACCAACTGTCCAATTCCTTCTGCAATCTGCTGCGCCGTTGCATGGAACCTTATTTTGCAATCATTTGTTCCAAGCATTATAACAACCAGATCGACCGGACCATCTTTTTGCAGAATAGCAGGAAAAACAGAGACTCCCTTTTTAATATCATGTATCGTGTCATCGAACAATGCAGCCCTACCCGAAAGCCCTTCTTCAAGGACTTCGATTCCTTTCTGTCTGTAATGTTGTGCAACGATTCCAGCCCATCTTATATCTGCATGATATCTGCCTCCACGGTCTGGACGATACCCAAATGTATTTGAATCACCAAATAAAAGTATTTTTTTCATAATAAGCACCTCACTTCTAATTCATATTATTATACTATGATTAGTATGATATAGATTCTATCTTAAAATGTCAATCCCATTCCCTTATAGTTTTTATCTATTACCTGTTATTCGTTACACTTATGCTTTTCTATGGTACTACCTATTATTTGAATAAAATGTGACATTTACTGATTGGATTCTTTTGGCATATACTGTTCTAACTGTTGTTTGGTCAGCAACTTGTCCTCTTCAGTTATTTTTCTCAGCACACGACATGGATTTCCTACTGCGATCACGCCCTCTGGAATATCCTTAGTCACCACTGAACCACCACCAATAATACTTCCTTTTCCAATTGTTACGCCGCCCATAACAGTTACATTTGCACCAAGCCAGACATCACTTTCCAGTGTGATCGGCTTTCCGTACAGATATCCCTGTGCACGTTCCTGTGCATCGATTGCATGCATTGGACACGCAAAGCAGGTTCCAGGCCCTATAAATGCATTGGCGCCGAGGTGGATTGGGGCAGTATCCAGCATGACAACATTATAATTGATCACAGTAAGCCCCTCCGTATGAATATTGAACCCAAAATCACATCGAAAGGATGGTTCAATAAAGGTATATGGACTACAGCTTCCGAACAGTTCCTGTAAGATCTCTGCACGCTTTTTGTCTTCATCCGGCCTTGTCATATTGTACTCATACGTAAGTGTCTTTGCTTTTATCTGTAATGCCTGCAATTCTCTACCATTATATAATTGTCCGCTCTGCATCTTTTCTAATTCAGTCATTTCTATTTCCTCGTACTTTCTACGTATACTTTTCCACTGTATACTTTACTACTATATACTTTTCTACTGTATACTTTTCTACTATATACTTTTCTACTGTATACTTTTCTATTATATACTCAAACTTCGCACATAGATATTAGCTATGCACCTTGAAAATTCAATACCTAG
>CAJMQE010000064.1 GCA_905215405.1 uncultured bacterium | reverse complement strand
CTGTTTGTAAAGATCAAAAGAAACAGATACTGAAAAATCAGTGTTACGGAAATACTTTTCTTTTTATAGGCATTAGCAGCTTTTAAAGCGGAAGAAAGATGGAAGCGTATAAAAAATTTTCGGATAGATTTTGAAATCTGGTTATCATTCTGGTTGTCTTGTGTTATACTGTTATTCATAGCATGAGCCTCCGGATATATGATGATTGTTTTTGTGCAACTCAATTATATCAAATCCGATGGTTTCATGCTATTTTATTGCTAGTTATTATTGAATTTTCAAGGTGCATAGGCACTTATTCAAGTGCGAAGTTTGAGTAACTAAATTATCAACTGCTTTTTAAAAATCATGCGTTTCATGACATTTTTCCTGCCTTGTGATTCACAATTCAAACTAATCCTATATTCCTTTAATAGAGGGTGCATTTGCCTCCAAATGCACCTTCAACATAATAAAAGGCAGCAACAAGGCTTTTTCGTCTGGTTACTACCTCTCATTATGTTCTACTGTCTAAACTGACCTGCTATGGACGTATCTGTATTCTGTACCATATTTGCAGTCTGATCCAGTGCTTTTGCAATTGAATCGATAAGTTCTTCTGCGGCAACGAAGTCTTTACGTAATTCAGTATACTTTTCTGCGTACGCACGACTTGCTTCGCCTTCCCATTCTTCCTGTAATGCTTTTAATAATGCATCCATTTTATTGATTACACTGTTAACTGCTTCGCCCTGTGTTCTATATTCACCAGCACGACTATGCATTGCATCAGGAGTCATTCTAATCTGTCCAGCCACTCGCTTATGTCCTCCCCTCTTGAAGTCTTATATAAAGATTTTGTCTGATTGACCTAACCCTTAACACAGTTATGATTATATTGCCTGTCACTCAAACCCACAATAGCACTTTCTTCTCAATCATGTCCTATTTTACGGTTTTTTATATTACCTTGGTACCGATATCGGACACAATTCCTATATAAATCAGTCCCTTTGGCCCTGCTGTTCCTGGCCTGACATTTCAGTTTTTTTGTCTGCCTCGTCTCTGCTATTCAGCTTGATAAAGCGGATCTTTTCAATCGAATTACCATTGAAATAATATCCATCGCCTGGACGAAGTGGCTTTTTAAATGCTTTTGATACAGCAAGTGGAATATTTTCGATCAGTTTGATAGACGGAATATCTTCCATCACAATACATTTTCTATTATCTCTGATTCGTTTCAGGATATCATTTGCACTAAATGAAATTGCCGCATTATCAATATTGCTCAGAAGGATTCCGATCTTCATATTTTTATATTTCGTGATCAGATTCTTATAGCTTGTAAGACTTGCCTGGTCATTGCAAATAGTATCAATAACATCTTTGTTCTGAATGACAAGTAAAATGTAAGGCTGCTGGTCCATATAATCTGTCCCTCCGGAAATCATCATCTGATATCTTTCCTGCAGGGCCATTTCTATTCTACCAAGTACTTCTTTGATACGTTCTGTCTCAAGAACATACTCTTTTACAACTCCATACGCCTGCAATGCCCGCTGTGTACGCATTACATCATCAAATACATAGACCTGCGCAGGTTCCTGTTCTGCCCGGCTATTAAGCGACTTGACCAGTAATTCCACAAAATTTCTTTTTCCCATTGCTTCTCTGCCTGTCAATGCCATTTGTGTCATCTGCAGCAAATTTAGATAAACTGGTGACACGGTTCGATAACTGAGGCCCAGCATAATACGGTATGCAGCCTTTTTCTGTTCTATCACAGCTGCATCTGCCTCTGTTAGAACATCCGGAATTTCAGGTATCTTTCTTGCAGCCTTCTCACCAACTGCTGCATTTCTTTCCTGAATGAACGCTCTGACTGATTTAACACGATCAATTTCCTTTTCACCCTGAAATGCAAGGTAAGCCTGGAATTCATATAATTCTTTATCAATTTCACAAATTCCTCGTCCTGGGATATTTCTGCATTTTAGCTTACAATGGCTGTATAATGTACTGTATTCAGCTGAATCATTACAGTAAAGAGCAATTTTATTCGAGAAATTCGACAAATACTTATAGCCCATTCCTGCCATCTGCTGATTGGTCATAACTACACTAATACCGACAGCAAGTCCTTCTCTACAAATTGGTAACAATGCATCCTCATTCATCAGATATAGTTCCCTGAGTGCCGTCATATTATCGATCATGATCAGAATCTGAGGCAGTTTCCGATAACCGGCATCTCTGTACGCACTATACGAGCTAATGCCAAGTTCTGATAAAATATTTTTCCTGTTTTCGATTTCCTCTGCCATCATTTTGAAGAAATTCTTCAGTTTTTCATCTTCTGAGGCTGTAATTACACCACCGACATGCTTTAAAGATTCGAAATTCTTTAAGATCATGGATGCAAAATCCAGAATATAAATGTGAATATCTTCTGGTGAATACTGTAACGCAATGCCCTTTATAATGACCTGTAACAGATTTGTCTTACCATATTGTGATGATCCCAGTATAAATGTATTATTCTGGGTAATATTAGTGAACAGCTCATCCTGTAGCTGATTGGAAGGATCATCATAGATACCAAGACAGACTGAAATATCTGTCTGTGCCTCTTTCTGCTGATGGAATTGATACTCAATAATCTCAGCAAGTCCTGGCAGACAAATTCCAGGAAGCCTCTCAATATGCTTCTTTTTGCAGTACTGATCAATATAATTTACAATTGCCTCAAGCTGTGTTTCACTTTCCTTTTCCTTATTCTTCTTTTGCTCGTATATAAGTTTCGGTTCCCCTGACAGTTCCAGGCTGAACAGTTTAAATGCATTTTTATTGCCCAGCTTATCCGCATTGATATCGGCTCCACTGTAGGCCGACTGGAACAACTCAAATATTTCATTATTTCCGACCTGCAGATAGGCTCTACCGGGTTCCTTGATTTCTGCGGCAAGCGGTGATTTTAAGACTTCGTTACTATCCTGCTTATTCTGTACTTTCAGACAAAGCTTGAACTTGGAGTTACTCCAGATCTGGTCATCAACTACACCTGATGGTTTCTGCGTTGCAAGAATCAGATGCACACCAAGGCTTCGTCCAATTCTCGCTGCACTGATCAGCTCTTTCATAAATTCCGGCTGATCACTCTTTAATTCTGCGAATTCATCCACGATCAGGATCAGATGGGGCAGAGCCATCCCTGCTTTTCCCTGTTTATACAATTTAATATAGGCATCGATATGATTGACCTGATACTGTGCAAATACTTCCTGTCTTTTCTTTAATTCAGCCTTGATGGACAACAGGGAACGATCGATTTCTCTACCATCAATATTTGTGATCGCACCGATCAGATGGGGCAGATTTTTGAACTGATTTACCATACCGCCACCTTTGAAATCGATGATCACAAAGCCGACTTCATCCGGGCTGAATAAGGTTGCCATCGATAAAATATAACTCTGCAAGATTTCACTTTTACCAGATCCTGTAGTACCAGCAACAAGGCCGTGCGGCCCATGATGTTTTTCATGCAGATCGAGTGCGACAATACTACTGTTACTCCTTACACCTAGCGGTGCTGCCATACTTTCATAAACTTTTGACTTTGCCCAACGTTTTTCAATATCCAGATCCTCAACACTGCAAATATTGAACAAATGGTAAAGTGAAATATTGCTTGTCAGGGAGCTCTCCAGATTTACACTGTCGACGGAAACACATCCCAGCCTTCCCGCAATAAATGAGGCAACATCATCTCGCACAGGCGTGAATTGAAAACTGCATTTCTCCGCCTTATCTGAACTTTTGACCATATATGGTTCTTCCGTCAGATAAATGAACTCATCGCATCCTTTTGGAATCAACTCCTGATATTCCTGGAAGAAAATAAATGTGAAGCCCAGTTCATTACATTTTTCGATATATTTAGACACAGGATGCTTGGCCAGTGCTTCCGTACTACTTACAAAAATAATATAAGATGGTAAATCGGCAATCTGATCCTTATCCAGCGATTCTCTGAAAGAAAGCTGGGAATACAGTCTTTCCAGTATGATTTTTTTGCTTTCTTCATCATACATAAAGTTCCTACAGGCATCTCCATCAAGCCTTGTGTTTTTTAACCAGCGAATCCATTCGAACCGTGCTTTATCCGCCTCATCAAATATGTAATACAACCGGACATCTTCATAAAATTGTCTGATTGATAGATCCAATGTGAAATTTTTGAGCAATTCATATTGCTTTTGCTTCTCTCCAATTACACCAATTGAATTGATTTCCTTTAAATCCAGTACTAGTGGAACGTCATCCAAATACTCATATTCATCCCGCAACATTTGTGGATATTCGGTGAGATGATCATCCGTATCCTTAAAATCCTGCTCTTTAAAGGTAACTGCACAGGCCGCTTTTTTCTTTCCATGTCCAACATATAAGGTCAGATAATCTTCATCATCTCTGCCTCTTTCGAACAGACGCTTATCGAAGTTGATTGCTTCATTGATTTCTTCCTGAGTCGACAGATACATGTCCTCTAATGCTTCTTTTTCCTGTACACGATATTTCTTGATCTTCGCTTCCTGCTTCTGTGCATATTCTGTATATTCTTTTTCTCTTTTTCTGATCTGTTCTCTATATTTTTTGCCCTGTGCAATGTGTGTCATGACCGAAGTCACTACGCCGACTCCCATCATTGCAACTCCATAGAACATAAATGTAGAATTACTGCTCATCATACTGCGCAGTACCACTATAAGAACGACTGACATTACCATAGGTGCCAGGGTAACAAGCATGTTCTTTTCCGGTGCGGTCGGTTTTGCCTTTGGCATCAGAACTTCGATCTTTTCATCTGGAACCAGAACCTTTAAGCGTGAATTCCTGTTGAATTTTGGATAGTGCATAGCATTTAACTGCTCTAATGTGTCCGTATATTCAATTTCCGGTGAAACACTTACCTCTTTTGAAGATGTATACAGCTGTCCATATTTTATATAGAACTGACATCCACTGACCATAAAAAAGTCATAGTCGGAAATTCTGCACACTTTATCATCTATTTTAAAACCATTTACATATATACCGTACTGCGTCTTTTTATCCGTCAGAAGATATCCTTTTTTCTCCGTCGCAAGCGTAATATAATCCTGATTGATCAACTGGTTATTAATTCTGATGTCACATTCCTCGGTTCCACCGATTGTTACTTCATTCTGCTCTGACAGATTTATTTTCCTATCATACTCATGATTGGCACGATCGAAATCAATCAAAAATGAGACCGAGAACAGGGCTGCATTTCCTTTCTGATATTTGACCATCAGCGTGTCTCCATGCGAAAGACTGACTGTGTACTGTTTTACAATTCCATCTGTTACAATATACAGATTATCACTGCACATCATCTTCCAGGAATCATCCACATTGACAATATCCAATTCAAAATCTTCAAAGAAACTGGACTGATCAAAACGAAATGTGCAGGCACCTGTCGTTCCCACCTTTACTTCTTTTTTCTCTTTTAGTTCAATCTCCTGATAGATTCCATTTCCAAATAATACGATTTTATAACTCTGATTCATAGGTATCTCCCTTATTGTCTGTTTCCAAAATTATCTTGTAAAATGAAGGATTGTACCATCCCTGAGCTGGTATTCCTCAATTGTTTTATTCCCTTTTAATAAAGCAATCGGATTCTCCGTTTTCAGATAGCATTGTCTGATATCACTGGTATCGATACCCAGCTGAAAACCTTCATTTAATGCATTTACAAGTTCGTTCGCTGTTATATTCACAGGAATCTGGATATCTGTTTTCTGATTACTTTTATGAATGTATAACACTGCAATTATTGTTTTTTTCATATTAATTTTCCTTTCTGTGCAACAAAGACCGCTATCCGATAAGCAGATAAGCGGTCGAGTGTAACATCTGATTTCGCCTGATATTATACAGATTTCCGATCTGTTCAAGCATTTCATCATAGTCAATATATTCTGTTATCGTACATTTTCCAAGAATTGCAGCTGATAAAAGATGATTATCTTCTTCACTTCTGTATTTATTGCATAAGAATAAAAATTTATCGGTATCCGTATAATCGATATTTTCCAGAAGACGTTCCATCTTGTAGACTGACAGGGCATCCTGTTCAGCAACAAGCAGAACTTTGTCGCTTTTCTCCATCAATGCACAGGTAAATGCATCTAATGCCGCCTGCGTATCCACAACGACATATTCATAGAATCCAGCCTCCAGAAGACGGTCAAAAAAATACAGATAATCATCTGGTTTGATTCCATAAGAAAGTGTAGAATACCTTGTCGGACGCAGGTAATCAAATCCTTCATTTCCAATAGCTCCATGAAGATAGGATAATAATCCATTTTCATGCATTGACAGATGTCGTTCAAATCCGTTCTCCATGACTTTTTTATCATTCAAAAAACTCTGAAAATTCTGAATGGTTTCTACGTTGACATACAACACTTTTTTACCTGCTTCTGACAGTGCAGAGCATATGCCCATAGCCACGCTTGTCCTTCCAGAGCCACCAATTGGTGAATAGACCATAAGCAGACTGGAATCTTTCTTTCGGACTGCATTTCCATAAGCAGTAAATGTATTTCGAATTTTCCCTTGGACTCGGTAATAAATTTCCTGTAGATTAGAGTACTTACAGATTGAAAAAATATTCTGCTGATCACGGCCCTGCTCTGAGGGGGTCTGCTCTGTTTCTCTAAGAATGATCTTCAGTCGGATATTCTGTTTGCTGATATCCTCCGTAATACAATTCTCATTGATTAAAAGTACATCGACCTTTCTTGGTGTAGCCGCATACTCTTTCAGATATTCCATATCCGTAATGATCTCCAGACTAATATCATCTTTCATCTCTTCCAAGAACTTCATTGCAAGTTTGTCTACATATCTTTCATCCTGTTCCACGATCAGAACTGTTATGGTTGCCATTCTCTCTACTCCTTACATACTAAGCTTAAATTCTACGTCAGCAAGCCTGATCAGATCGCCGTTCTTTACGCGGTACTGTCTGTTATCAGCCAGTCGTTCTCCATTGACATAAGTTCCATTCAGACTGTTAAGATCCTCAATCCGTTCTCCGGTTGCATCCATAAGAATCCGGCAGTGTTTTCTGCTGACTGCTGATGAGACCAGTACAACCCCATCTGCCTGTGTTCCTTTTCCAAGAATGAACTCGTTTTTAAAAACAGAAACCGGCTCCATTTTATGACTCACACATGTAAGCGTCATTGTCTTCCTATTATTTTCATGCTTTCTACCACCAAAAAAATTGTGATCCATACATGCCCTGTATACATTTGCAAGGACCCTGTCCCTGCTATAACCGGAATTTTCGATCAACTGCGCTGCAGTCTCTGTTATTCTCTCTCCAAAATCTCTGCACAGCTCCTGTGACTTATCCAGTGCAACAGGCAGACAGATAAATTTTATCTGTCCGCTTTTTTCATCCAGCCAAATTCTGTTCAATGCCGTATCAATCGTCTCCAGCTGAATAAATCCCATCTCACTGATTTCATTGCATTCCTTTAACAGCCGGTTGATCAGATTCATATACTCTCTGACCTGATATCGTCCGGCCACTTCCGACAGACTCCTGAAACCACTAACATTGTAGAGGAACTGGATCTTCCCATTGCAACGGACCTTATGTGCCATTATAAAATTACTGCTTTCTTTTTTTCTCAGAATTCTGTATGCCGTATCAAAGTAAAGATCCGGATCCATAAGCGTATACTTTACAAGTTCTCCGTTCTCATAGCCATCCGCTATCTTTTCAAACTGAAAAGTTCCCATCTGTCTGCCTCCTTATCCAATAATTCCATACCAGAACAGTGCTCCGGTCACCCCTGCTGCAACCAGTAGAAACAGGATCCCTATTACAAGGATCCATCTGTTTCTTCTTTTATGGTCAGGTGGAATATAATCTGGAATTACTTTTTTCTCCAGAAATGCGTCTGCCTCAATTCCAAATGCTGCCTGCATATCTGCGTTTCTATTATTTATGATCTGTCTCATATCTTCTTCCATGTTGTTTCCACAGACCGGGCAAAAATTACCTTCCTCGACTGTGGCTCCACATCTGTTGCAAATCATTTACATTTCTTCCTTTTTCTTTTTTTTGCTGCGAATAACAACAACAGATCCTGCGACGATTGCACATAAGCAAACAACTCCTGTAATTACCAGAATGACAGCCATTCTATTATGTATAAATCTGATCCAAAGGTTTGAAGTTACCAGAACATTGTTGACATCATATACTTTCGTATTGTCCGCTGCATCGGTAGCAATCACTCTGACTGACTGCATTTCAGTTGAATTATTTACAAGGAATGTATAGTTATCACCATCTTTATCGTAATTGACTTCTTCTCCATTTACCAGAATGGAAACATGGTCAAGTACAAGATTATCCGTTACAGATGCTGTTACTTCCTTACTATCTACCGGATAAATACCACCATCTTCAATATCCATTGCTACAACTTCAGGATCTGTATGATCGATACCAAAGGATACTTCTGCTGCTTTATTTTCATCCGCACTCTGATTGATATTGCCTGCCTTGTCTACTGAATATAATGTAACAATATACGTACCATCACTCTCAAATTTCTGTTTTCCAATGGTATATGTGTATTCGCACCAGCGTCCATTACCACCTGTTTTATCAAGTGTATAATCTTTTCCTTCTGTCAAAGTTTCTGGTGTTCCGTTCTTCGTAAGTACGACCTTGATCGTATTCATAGCAAGATCATCTACATTTACTTCTGAAATTACAACATCGATATTGTCTTTTACATATTTACCTAATATATTTTTTACATCATCAGCGATCAGATAATTTGAGCCATAACGGTTTACTGAAAATGTGACTGTTTTTTCTACTGTTCTGTCAGCTCTGTCTGTAGCTGATGCTTTTAATGTATAGATACCATCTGCATCCTTTGTATCTGCGAAATCACTATAAGCAAATTCCATTCCATCCTGTAACACTGCCTTGTCATAGGAAACTTCTTCCCCATCCTTTTCCAGTGTGACCTGAAATCCTGATGCATCCATATTCGTATCACTGCAGGATATATCTGGTGTAATTGTTCCATTGTATGCTGCCTGATCTTCTACTCCTGTAATGGTAAGTTCAGGATCAGTCTGATCGATAATGAAATCCTGTTCTGCCACATCATCTGCAGTATTTCCTGCCATATCCGTGAATCCCATAGCAAATGTATATTCTCCATCACTGCCATAGTAGAGTGTTGCAGAATGAACATCTCCATCCTGTGACCATCCACCAAGTGATGGGAATCCATCTCCTGTACCACTGACAGAAACTCTGGAAGCATCAAAATTATGTTCTGTTATTGCTATTGTTGCTGTTCTTGCATCTTTATAATAATTTCCGTTCGCATAATTATCGTTATCATACGTAACGCTGATTACTGGTCTTGTCTGATCAATTGTAAATTTCTGTGTATCAATTTCTGCAGGTCCATTATTTGCATTATCCATGACACTCATATGAAATTCATACTCGCCATCTTCACTAAATACGACCTGTGCAATGTGCAGTGTCTGATCAGGATCATCACTACCGATCGTTGACCAGTCTGACAATGCTGGAATTCCATTTTGATTGTTACTGATTTCATAAGTTACATCATCTGATGTAAAGTTACGCTCTCTTACTGTAATTGTTGCTGTCCTTGCTGCATTGTAATAATCGGTATATTCAGGATCTGATGCCTGATTATCAAAATCCAGTGTAATTTCTGGTGCAGTCTTATCAATACTAAAATGCATTTCCTGCTCACTGGTATTGCCAGTACGGTCTGTCATTCTGACTGTGACAGTAATATCATTACTATTATTGGTCATTGCAAGCGTACTGGAAAGTTTTTTGACAAGATTGCGTTCTGTTGCATTCTCTTCATCAGGAATTCCCCATCCCTGTGTATCGCCCTGTAATGTACCATCATTGTCGATTGTGATCACACCACTCTGATTGTTATCCGTATCATATGGTGCACTGACTTCCCATTCTACTTTTTCAAGTCCTGAATAGGTATCAATTGCTTCAATGTACATGTTGACGTTATCCGCAAATAATTCATTGCCATCGATATCCTGCATATCACTACTATCTTTTTCCATTACAATATGATTTTCCTGTTCATGTTTTTCTGGTGATTCTACAACAGAACCATCTGGTGAAACGGCAGAACCTGCATTATTTACCTGATCTGTTGCAAATGCAAAAAGCTGTCCTTTAAAATTCTCTGGAACAACAAAGCTGACTGCATTATCCTGTGTCGTGATCGGAACGATTGACTGAAGCTGATCCTCTGAAACAGGAGCCAGTGTACCATCTGCCTGAGCTGCGTAATACTGTCCTGACTCATAATCCTTTACATATGCTGTAATTGACTGTAATCCACTTGCTGCCTGACCATCTGCTTTTCTATCATCTGCAGTGACCGTAACCGTCATGGCCTGTCTGAAATAATATTCATATGAAGAAATTCCTGCTTCTATTTTATCTCCAATACTATCTCCATCTGCAAGTGCAGATCCGTCAGCATTACTAAATTCATAAGATGTAATTACAGGAGCTGTTTTATCAATTGAAAAACTAATCTGATTATCTATATTGGCATTGCCTGCGTTATCAATTGATTTTACAGTAATTGTATAACTTCCATTCTCATCTGGCTGGATTGCCGAATCAGCTGTATCAATTGTATAATGTCCTTCTGTTGTGTAAGCATCCTGATAAGAATATGGGAAATCGAATCCATTTACATTAATTACAACTTTATTAATTCCTGAATCGGGATCTGTTACAGTAATATTTGCTTTTACATCTCCATTATAAATATCCTGATAGGTAGAAGTTGTATCTGCCTTTGAAAGATTGATATCTGTCTGTGGAGCATCTTTTTCAAGCATAAAATTCGTATTATCAATATTGGAATTCAATGTGTTGACCTGTGTACGATTTACATGGCCTGCGCGGTCTGTCAATTCAATATAGATCGGACCTGTATATTCATCACGATCAATTCCCATTTCTGCCGTATAGCAACTTTCACCGGTTTCTGTCTGACTGTGTTTAATTTTACCCTTGACACTGCCGATCTGTTCACCGCCATTCTCTGCGGAATATAATGCCATGGAAACTACTCCTGATTCATAGGATGTTGAATCCTGTGCATCATCATATGCTACAACGTTGACTTTTGTTCTATTATCCTCTTTGTTAGAGAAATAAGTACCAAATGTGAGAATATTTAAAACTACATCTGTAAATCCATTGTTCTCATTATTCTGAGAAAATGTAATAGAACCTTTGTCATCTTTGATCACTGGATTCTGATTATCAATATAAATTGTTTTAATCACTGGTTCTGTGACATTTCCTGCGTTATCAACTGCAACGATCTTTATTGTGACCGCACCATCTGTAGTTGTCTTTCCCTTTGTACTAATGTCACCACTGATTACTTTTGTATTAACTGTTTCATCTGTAAAATCATATTGTTCTACACATTCATCATTTACAAATACTTTTGCTGCAAAAATACCTGAATATGGATCTGTATCGTTTTTCTTATCTGTTATAGAATAATGGAATGTAACATCTCCATTATATACCTCTATATCATTATCCTGAAATTGTGTGACACCTTCTGGATTTTCCACACTCATCGTGCATGTTGGTGCATCCTGTTCGATTACGACCTTATCACTTGTAAGGTTTGAATTCTGTGCGGTTACAGGAATTACAGCTTTATGATTTACGTGATCCACCAAAACGATATTCAGATTTCCCTGATAAGAAGTAAAATCCTCACTTAATTCCAGTGTTGCCTGGTAACTCCCATCAACTTTCTCAATCGTACCTGTGCTGTTTCCAACTGTATTACCCGCTGCATCACACAGACTGATCTGTGCAACACCTGCGCCAGCATCTTTTGCTTTTACCGCAATCTGTACTTTGCTCTGTGCTGCATTTGCAAAATATGATCCAGATGGAAGGAAATTCAGTCTCAGTGCTGGATATGAAAAGATATCATCACTCTCACTGTGTTCCTGTGAAAATGTCAGAGAGGTCTTTCCATTTTCGATCTCCGGGTTATCTGTATCAGCTACAACCTTGACCTGTTTTGCAAGACTGATATTATCTGTTTTATCTACTGCATAAATATCAAAAACAGTATTTTCACTGATTGCTCCTGTTTCATACTGATAAGAACTCTTGGTATCGTCCCATGCAATTCCTGCATTTTCAAGAACTTTATCTTTACGCTCCTGCTCACTTAAAGTATCATCATGCTTTAAAACAACAATTTTTTTAACACCACTCTGATAGATCTGTTCTGTATTGCCTGCACCTGTATCCTGTGCACTAATATCAAATTTAAGGCTAGAATCTGGTGCGATATAAGAGATGTCATCCTGGTTATAAAGTTCACCACTTACTTTATCGATCTGATTTACTGCAACTTCTGGCTGATCCGTATCGTAAACAACTTCCAGAACTGTTTTTGACAGATCATCGGATCCAGACAGTGGAACATACTGGCCTGCTGAATGTTTTACCAGAAGACTGAGTTCTTTACCAGCCAGACTATTGAGCTTTCCTGCTAAGAATAAACTGTTGATGCCATTTATATTTCTACAAAGTAAACCGTTATTTGCCTTGATTGCAATATCTGTACCGCTCTTGTATACAAATACCGTTTTTCCTAGTGTATCATTAACTGTGACCGGATGCGTTATTGTTGCACTGTTCGGTGTTTTTACTGCATCATCATCAAAATTGATCTTCACACCATCATTACTGGTCTGCTGTGCGACATACTGAACTTCTACGTTCAGATTTCTAGTCAGATTATTTGCATTCAGGGTAACCGTGATACTATTATCTTCATTGACTTTATAATAGTTATCTGTGCTGGAATCCTCACTTAAAACACTACCGTTCAGACTGACTGATTCTACATCTGAGCCAGCCATACCAACTGTAAATGCTTCTGTCTTTCCTTTTCCGTACTGAACTTTTGCCATGCTTGCATCATTTGGATCTGCTTCGACCTGATCTGAAAATGTAAGACTGCCCTGTCCGTTCACTTCACTGACCTGAATCGTTCTTGTATCTTCTACAAATGTTACTTCTAACTTACTGTCATTCTGGATATGTGGAATTTCATAAGAAGATATTGTTGCATCAGAATCATTTTTTCTACCCGTATCCGTCAGCTTATCCATGACATCGAGACCATTATCTTTTACAGATGCAAGTGCATATCCTGTCTTTGGCTCCATGGTAAATACAGGACTTTCTCCCTGCTCATAAGAAACGGTACCCGTAATGGACTCTTCATTTTCCTTCACTGTTCCGTTGGCATCCACAACAATTGTCACGGTATATTCATTGATCAGTGATACCTGGAACTGATTGTAAGCTCCGATCTTTACTTTTGCAGTATATGTTTTATAATCATTCGAGAATTCTTCTCCAAGAATCTGCATATCGCTGTGTTCAGCAACTGTTACACCATCCCGTTCCTGAAATCTCTTTTTATCTGGTGTCGTCATTTTGATCCAGATTTCTCCCTGTGGAAGTGCTCCTGTGACCGGCTGATAGGTTCCATTTTCACTTGTTGCATAGGTAAGTACTACATCGGATTCATTGGTTCCTACCGTAACAGGTGCATATGTCACCGTATAATTAAGTACGGAATCTGCCTGCTCTGGCAATGTAATTGCAACGCTCTGACTATAGTTTTCCTGTTCAGCGTCCTGTGTTTTTAATTTGCTGATGTAATTTGAATCAGCAGCCTTAATTGAAAGCTGGGAACCAGCTTTGCAGTAAACAACTGCATTTTGTGGAAGCTGTGCTCCATCTGCCTGAATGGTTCCATTTCCTCCGACTTCTGTGATCCGGATTGGAAGAAAAGTACCAGTAGCCAGTGTCAGTCCTTCATCAAGTGTTGCTGCTGTACATGCTGCATAATAATCTTTTCCATCTAAATGATAGGTGACATATGCCGGTACATTTTCTCCGCTCTGTGTCACAAAAGAATAGGTTCCATTATAAATAAAGGTTCCTGCTACTCTATTGCTTTCATCTAGTGTCAGCGCAATATCGGCTGCATTTCCAAGTACATCTCCGTTTTGTGCATGTATCGCAACATTCATACTGGTATTTTGTATCTGCTGCTCCGTCATCACTGTGACCTGCACTGTTTTTGTCTGTTCTGTCGCAGTTACCTTTTTCATATTTCCAAATGGAATCTGCATAATTAAAAAGATAAATGCAAGCATACAGCATACAATCTTTTTTAATCTGCTCTGGTATCTGCTGTTAATTATTTTTTTCATTTTCTTTCCCCCTGCCGCAATGTATCATCCGGTCTCACACGCTTTTCCGGGCCAGACGATGTTTATGTTCTGTCTATCTACTGCTCTGTTTTCTTCGATCAGATCTAAGCGAATCTATAATCAAGTCCCATAAAGATCCAGGTCTATCAGTTCCTCTGTATGAATGACCACCTTGCTGTACACCACACAGAACTCTGTCTTATGCTCAGTTCTGGCAGTTATCTTATTTTGTCCTGCCATACCAAGTACTCCCGTAGGTGCTTCGGATTCCATTATAGCCTGTGCATCGAGTACATCGGTCGGCTGTTCTGACTCAAATGCCTGTTCTGTGCCCTGCTCACGCAGAACATCGGTTGGCTGTTCTGACTCAAATTTCTGACCTGCGCCCTCTTCCTTCAGAACATCTGTTGGAAGTTCTGTCACAAACGTCCATTTTGAATCACTCGCATCCTTTTTTTGCTTTTCTCTCTGCTGCTCCGTGAGCAGCCATGGTTCCTGTAATCCGTCCGCCTGTGCAAATACCGACGCGTCCGTAATTGGTCCCTCCTGCATTGCCATTTTTCCGGCACCTGCAGTTTTTGCTGTCCTGCCCAGCAGACCAGATGTGATATCCAGTCTTCTTGACCGGTGTGACATCTGGCCAGTCTTCGTTGCTTTTACTTTTCCCAGCGCTCCTGACTTTTCCTTTTGTAGCTCCTCATATACTGCAACTCGCTTATGTGTTGCTTCTGCAGCATAATTTCTCTGTCTTAATTCTTTGATCTGCCTTGCTGCTGTTCTTCCTGTCAGATCACTAATTGTTCCCCTGATATCCATGACAAAGAACAGGATGACTGCCAGTACAAAAAATATGGCCGCCAGTGTATACCCCGTCACTGATATCACTTGAAATGTCTCTGCACTCATTTTCCTCTCCTGCTTCACAACTTATTGTTCATAACAACTCTAGTTCTGGCCATTTGCATTTACATATGCATTTTCAATAGCACTTTCTGTTGCATCAAAACGCCCTGTTATCTGCTTCTTCATTGCATCTGTTTTGTCTGTTGTCGTAGCCACCTTTTGCGTGGAGCTCTTTGCTTTCTGATACAGTTCCAACTGTTCAGACTGGCTGATTCCATCAGACTTGAACTTTCTTGCATAATTTTCGACCGCATTGATAACCAGTCTGTCAAGTTCCAGTACAACGATTTCATCGTTACTATCCTGTTCCCATTCCATCATATTGCAAAGATTATCCCAGTACTCTTTGTACTCTCCCTTATCCTTCGCTTCCTGAATATTAATGGTAATATCTTTATTAAATCTGCCTATTTCGCAATAAATTGTTGCCATGTCATAAAAATCATCTGTTTTCTTTCCATAGTCGACTGCATCCTGGAACCACTGAATGGAACTCTTCATTCTTGTCAGCTGATTGTCATCCGTTGTTTCATTCGTTCCATAAGTGTAATAATACCAATACAGTTTTCCTATATGAAATGCAAGCTGTGCATAACCAGGTGATGATCGTAAGTCAATCAGATGATCATTGATTGCAGTCTTTAGAATATTTTCCTCTTCGACCGTAAATTCGGTATCTTCCCGAAGCGTCTCGACAAGTTCCTCGTAAGCGGTCACTGTGGTTGGTTTTATCGAAATTGCATCAGAATAAAAATCTATTTTTTCTGATTTTGCACTGACTTTTTCTGCTTTTGCCAGCACTGCAACATAATCTGCATTTGTAGTTCTATGATTCATGATCTGCCCCGTGATTCCTGCTGCTAAACAACACACACAGGCACCAACGACACAATAGAACTTTCTCATTTTTTTCTTTAGGATTTGTTTGTGAAGCCTGTCACCATCTTCAAAATGTTCCAGTGCATACAGAAGTTCTGCACAGGACTGATATCGATCTGATGGATTCGGCTGAATACATTTCTGAATAATTTCTTCCAGACCCGCTGACAGTTCCGGATCGTACTGCCTGATCGGATAGATTTCATATGGTGGATCTGTCGGACTATGCCCGGTAACAAGATGATGTAGGGTAACTCCAAGACAATAAATATCGGTTCTCGGATCTGTCTGCCCATTTCCACCGAACTGTTCTGGCGCCGCATATCCCTTTGTTCCCAGACTGACTGTATCTGAAAGATTGTGTTCCTTATATTCTCTTGCAATACCGAAGTCGATCAGTTTGACTGTTCCATCCGGTTTTAACATAACATTTCCAGGTTTCATATCTCTGTAAATGATCGCCGGCCTTCGTGTATGCAGATAATCGAGGACTCCACATAACTGCATGCCCCAGTCAATAACTGCCTCCTGTGGCTGTGCCCCCTGTTTTACCAGATTGTTAAGCGTCTCTCCTTCAATATAATCCATAATGACATAGATCACATCCTGCTGCTCAATAATATCCACAATTCTTGGCAACGACGGATGATCGAGTGACTTGATCATATTCGCTTCCGCAATGGCACTCTGAATGACAACTTCATTATTCTTATCGTGTGCCCTCTTTTGAATCTCTTTTACTGCCCACTGTTTGTTCAGACGCTTATCCATTGCCAGATAGACCCTGGACATACCGCCCTTTCCAATCAGTTTCAGTATTTCATATTTTCCATCTATAACTGATCCTATTTCAGCCAAAACACTATCCCCCTGTTACGTTTGTAAAGATAGATACTTCTCATCCGATCTTTAGAAGTATTGCAGTGATATTATCGCATTCTTTCCGTTCCTTATCCCTGTCGATCAATACGCCAATATGCTGCTGCATCATTTGCTCACTCGCAAGACTGGATGGCCGAAATAGCTGCAACATCTCATCTTCACTGATCTTATGCCGGAATCCATCCGTGCACAGCAAATATGCCTCATTTTCCTTTACTTCAAAATGGTACATTTCCGGAACCACTACCGCCGATGCACCGATACATTGTAATAGCACATTTCTACGCGGATCTGTCAGTGCCTGTTCTTTTGTCAGTCTGCCATTTTTAATTTCTCTGTTCATGACAGTCTGATCCTCGGTCAAAAGTTCTATATTGTTCTCCGTGACCCGGTAAATTCTTGTATCGCCAACATGTACTGCCAAACAGAACTGTTTCTCATAAAAAAGCATTGCCGTCAGAGTCGTTCCCAACTGAAATCCGTGTTCTCTTCCAAACTCTGATAATTTTATGTTTGCATTTTCTATCAGTCTTTTCCAGTCCACTTCGATACTTTTTTCCAGCGCGTTCACATTTTGGGGATGGTCGTTTACCACACGATTTTCTGTAGAAGAAACTTCTGCGTTCCATTCTTCTAGCAATGTGACAAGCTTCTGATCGAACCAGTTCGAAAATGCCATGATCAAAGAACCACTGGCTACCTCCCCTTTCATCAGTCCACCCATTCCGTCACATATGACGCTCATGCCTATCTTTCCCTGCGGAGTATCCGCTTCTTTTATACAATAGCTGTCCTGATTCGTACGCTTTCTGATTCCAGCATCAGTTACAGCTGCTTTCCATACTCTCATTTCTCTTCCCCTTGTTCTCCATTATTCACATGTAAATGTAAAATCTTCATTTCCCAGACGGATCTGATCCTGACTTTCAAGTTTCACTTTTGTCTGTGGCTCAATCGCCAGACCATTTACATATGTTCTGTTCGTGGAATCAAGGTCAATAATATAAAATGCTTCTTTTTCATAAATGAAATCCGCATGAGTTCTGCTGACTGCATTATTTCCCATGACTGTATAATCACAGACCCTGCTCTTTCCGACCTGAAATCTGTCTTTATCCAAAAGCACCTTTTCTCCAGTCGAAGTACGGATCAACCATGCTGTAATTCTCTGTGGCTCTGGAGCAAGTACTGTTGTCTCGCTTTCCTCTTCGTCCAGTTTCTCACTTAAGACTGTTGTTTCCTGAATATCATACAGATCATCATTTACGCTCGGATTCTCCTTTGGAAGAATCTGTTCGCTGACCGGCTGACTTTCCTGCTGTACGATCTGATCATTTACCTGAAGAAGATTGCCACATTTCACACAGAATTTTGCTGTCAGGGAATTTTCAAACCCGCACTGCGGACATTTATTCTTCGTATCCTTTTTCTGTGTTGCTTCATTTTTTAAATGCTCACTATGTACTCCGGTATTCTGCAGTCTGGCACTATTTTTATTACGCTGCTGGGCTGCTGTCAGGCCGTTCTGTTTCCATGCTTCACTTGCACTTTGTTTTGGCATCCACTTGTGAATGTAATCTGTGATCACTTTCCAGGTCACTGGCGCATTCTGTCCGAGTCTCATCTTCAGATCCATTATATATTCCACATCTGCTGGATCTGCTGGTGTTACATGTTTCAGCAATTCCATCAGGAAAAGGTTGAAATATTTGTGGTTCTGATAACCGGCTACCGGATAATACAAAATACTTGCCCGCTTGGAAATCGGATTCACAAGAATGGTCTGCATATCAACAAAAACATTTCCGTATGACAGATTATAATCCGGCAGAATCATCATTGTTCCGACCAGACTATCTAGCAGGATCATGAAATCCTGTCTGCTGACTGGCTGTTTTAAATATTCTTTCAGTGTTAAAAAACCTGTTGCAAGATAAGTAACAGTATATTTATCATTTTTCCCACTGACTTCAAATGGAATAAATCCATGTACATTCGACTGTGTGAACCACTGTACCAGATTTCCATCAATCTGTTCCTTTCTTTCTGTTTTCACACTGATCGTTAACATCTGATTTTTATTTCTGACTTTTAACTTTCCCATAATTCCCCCCGTAAGGCTGTCTTATTTTTCTACAATGTCCAATATAGCATGGATTATAGTCCTTCCTTTTTTTCATTACAATAGAACTTTGTATACAGTAAGTACTAGATTTCTAACCCATGTTACCTATATGAATTTCATTTTGTATGACTTTATGACTGGTTACCGTATCAAAAAACATAAAAAATCCTCCTGCCAGATCATTCTCTGAAACAGGAGGATTCCACTCATCCGTTAATATTTAATGATAACATTTCGTGCATGTTTTACATCTGCTGCTCTTTCAATTGCTTCGGGAAGTTGTTCCCATGGGAATTCATCAGTAATGATAGATTCAATGTCCTTAACGATCGCAATCAAGTAAAAGTCCGATCAGTTCCTCTCTTTTAAATACATCATCAAACAGAAATTCTTCTGCAAGACTCTCCATATTATCTTCCGAATATTCTACCTCACGTGAGAATATATGGACTGTATCGATTCGGTCCTGAAAGGAGAATTTCTTCTGATTATCGAGCCATTTTACCAGATCCATCTCTCTGACAACAAAGAAGTTCGTAACACACAGCTGCATCTTTTCGAATACATCATGGTCGTATGCCGCCTTCATAAAATAACGGAAAACAAAATAGCTTAACAGATTCTTGTACTCGTGCTGTCTTTCTCCAAGTCCTTCATAAAATTCTGCTGCCAGTTCGCGGTACTGATCCTCGCTGCAATCATCCTCATGAAATGTTGTAAACATGTGATCCAGTGCATTCGGCCAGATATCACCAAGCACTTCCAGTTCCTGATAAGCACATAACATACTTTCCACTTTATCTCGAACTGTTCCAGCCACTTCTCCGTCTGTTACCATGCTGCCTTCTGCTTCCTTGCTCTTATCTTCATGCATTTCTGCTTTCAAAGCATTTATAATTCTGTCAAATGTATCTGCTTCATAGGCTTTTAAAACCTGTGGTATGTCCTTTACTTTATTTTCATTGATTTTTTCTTGTACTTCATGGCACATTGCCACTAGAAATGCCATTTTCTGATACAGACTTCGATCAAGTTCTAATATTGCGAAACAACGGTCACGCACAATAAACAGTTGTTCTGCAAGCTCTTTGTCATATTCCTGGTCCTCAACTTCCTCTTCCGCAATCTCTTCCTCTTTCATTGAAAATGGTGTCCGGTCACTGAAAATAATTCGTTCTGCCTCTTCGCACGCAAGTCCGATTCCTGTCTCTTTCACATTTCCATAATATTCGGTATATCTAGGAAACTGTGTACAGACAACTCCCATCTTGTCTTCGCCAAGCGTTCCATAAATCTCACAAAGCCCTTTTTCATCCAAAAATGGACATTTTCCGTCTTTCAGCTTAAAACAGTATTCATCTGTTCTTCCGATGGAGGCACGCAATCTGTCGCCAAATTCACCTTCCACCGTTTTATAATATTCTACTGTTTCATCATCTATATCAATTTCCCAGCCTCCTACGCAGCAGTTATCCTTACATTCTGACGCGATACAGGTAAAATCCTTATAATATCCTGGTACTCTTCTTTTCATCTTTTTCCTCCATATTTCCACTTTCTACAACTCAGGCCTGCTCTTCTATCTTTTATTTTTCTTTTATTTATACTTTATATTTTCTTTTATTTTTTATCTTCCAAACCGGTCTGATCCATCTGGCCAGCCTTTGATCCACCCAGCTCCTGTCTGCTGGATCTTCTTTGCCAAATGTCCTATGTACCATCATACTATATTTTTGTGACAAACGGAACCCGAAACTGCAAAATCCCCATACCGTATGGTGTTCTACGGTATGGGGACTGGACTTTTTTGTTCTATTTTAAATGGCTAAATCAATATTGGTACATGATCGCAAAGATTTCAAAACCCTATGAACATTCTGCAAATAAAAATGCTTTATCCTTCGATTGCAATGGTCTGATCGCTTTCCAGCTTTTTGACTGCATCTTTTGGAAAATCCAGTATCAGGATGCCATTTTCAAATTTGGCTTTGATATCTTCCTGTTTTACTGAATCACCTACAAAGAAAGTTCTGGAACACTGACCTGAAAATCTCTCTCTTCTAATATAGTTGCCTTCCTGATCCTTTTCATCGCTGTTCGTTTCCCTTTTTGCATTGATCGTCAGGTAACCATCTTTTAATTTTGCATTCAGATCTTCCTTCTGATATCCTGGTAGATCCATAGTTACTTCATAAGAATTGTCTTTTTCTTTTACATCTGTCTTCATTAAATTATTGTCACTCTTACCGAAAAATGAATTCTTATCTCCATTAAAAAAATTACCAAATGGGAATTCATCCATCCAGTTATCAAATAAGTTTTCTCCTAAAATACTTGGCATCATCATCATAAGTCATTCCTCCTATTAAATAAAAATATGATTGTTTTATGTGTTGAAGCCTTTCGGTATAGCACACGTTTCATGATTGGCAAAGGTTCGATCGATGTTTTTAAGTTTTTACTACATCTTTTTCTCTCTTCCTTTGTTCTAGTTGTACTATAACACTTATTACTAGCACTGTCAAGAGGTGAGTGCTAATTTTTTTATTTTTATTGAAAAACTGTTAAACACTGGATTCATTGGCTAAAGTACACTGTTAACACTATTCTTTTTAACCTAACAAATATTTTTTTGAAGAGAAATATATTTATTTTCTGAAAGAGATAGTTTGGAAAAAGTGCTGGTGATGGTTTCGTTGGAGGTGTTTTCCTTTTCCTCGGATGCGTCTTTTGCGGTGGCTGAACCAGTCGATAAAACATAAAAAAGGGGCTGTCGCACTAAAATAAAAATTAGTGGGCAGCTCCTGTTTTCAGTAA
>CAJMQE010000063.1 GCA_905215405.1 uncultured bacterium | reverse complement strand
AAATCCCACACCACATTTTCTGTGATGTGAGACTTTCTTAACTTAATGCCATTGATTCATTTCCGGAGGATTTCTTTTATTGGGTAAAGATCAAATAAAGATCCAAATTATTATATTTTTTAATCGAGTTTATAATTATCTACAACTTCATCAAGTGCTTTTGACACTTCTTTCTGCTGCTTGGAAATAGTTCCTACATGCTCAACATGTTCAGATACCTGTCCTACATTGGAAAGAATAACCGCGCTTTCATTTGCAGCATCCTGACTTGCATTCGCAATATTCTGTATTGCATGATTTGCTTCAAGCATTGTTGCCTCAATCTGCGCTGCAATATCTGAAAGGTAGGTAGATAGTGTCTGAATGCTTTTTGCATCCGATTCGTACTGTTTAGATGTATCCACGAATGATTTATAATCTGGAGTAACATCTTTTGAAATAAAGGAAATCAGAAGCTGTGAATCCTGTGATAGTGCTTCTACGCTGTCTCTAACCTTCTTAACAGTACCCTGAATATCAGATACCGTAGAACTAGTCTGATTTGCAAGTGCTCCAATTTCAGTTGCCACGACTGCAAAGCCTTTGCCATGCTCCCCTGCTCTTGCAGCTTCGATTGAAGCGTTTAAAGATAACAGATTGATCTGTTCTGCAATTTCAGAAATCATAACTGCCATCGTTTCAATGTCACCCACGACTTTCGAATTTTCAATACTTGATTTTAACTTTTCTTCATATTGTCTGCTCAGTTCCATTGCATTTGCAAAAGATTCTGTACTGTCTGTTTCGACTTTTTTGGCTCTGTTCATGATTTCATCTGACATACTCTTGCTTTCGGAAGCTTTTTCCGCCAGATCTGTAACTGAATCTTTTACTTCTGCAAGGGAAGCCGTTAATTCTTCTGTGGTAGCACTATTATCCATCATAGCAGAACTGATTGTTGTAATTGCGTGATCGATCTTTTCAAAGCTTTCTTCCAGCTCTTCCACCGCTACCTGCAGGACATCACAGTTACTTCCTACCGTATGAGAATTATCAGCGATTGAACTGATAACACCTTTATTGGCGAGCAACATTTCATTCAGAGAATCCGTCATCTGGCCGAGCTCATCTTTGCTCTTCTTCTCAACTGGATCAAAGGAAAAGTCTCCATTTGCCATCTTATGCGTCATATCTTTAATCATTACAATTGGTCTTGATATTGATTTTGCCAGCAAATACAGAACAATCCAACATACAATAATACCAACGACGATTGTAATCAATGCTGTCTGAATTAACTGGTAGATCGGTTTGGCAAGTTCGCTTCTCTGAATGGAAATCATCATAATCCAGTCATAATTATCTATCGCTTGATAGAATACACGATATTCTTTTCCACTATTATTTACCAGCGTCATACCGCTCTGGTTCGTTATAATATCATTTGCGACTTTACTATATCCTGTTGTTGTATCATCTGCGATATTAAGATTCAGTACACTGCCCGGATCATCATTTGTCAGATAATCACCGTTTTTATTCAAAAGTATTGCATTGCCCGTATCACCAATCCTGATATCTTTGACGATACTCTGTACCGCACTCATATCTACATCCGTATTGACCGCACCAATAAATCTTCCACTCTGATCATAAATTGGAACAACAAACGATGTCATAAGTTTTCCAAGTGTTTTATCTACATAAGTTTCTGTATAGTAATAAGTCTTAGTATCCTTGACATGTACATACCAGTCTGATTGTGTATATTCAAAGACACCCAGGTCTGTTGCAGTTATTTTACCATCGCTTTCCGCCTGATAATTATATACATTTTCCTGCCCATTGTATACGCCAGGTTCAATAAAATATCCCATAGCAATAATCAAATCGCTATCTTTAATATACTGCTGCATTGCTGCACTGATTCCATCCAGATTCCCATCACTGGAAAAAGTCATACCAAAATCAGTTGCAAAATTTTCTGTCATGTACTCCACATTCTTCATCTGCATGACCATCTGATTTGTGTAGGAATCCATATTTGCTTCCATTTTGTCTTCCAGTTCTGTTGATAAAGCTGTACTTGCATGATAAGTACATACGATCATAACCACAGTGAGTGATAAGATCAGCAACGGCAAAATACATGCCAGCAACTTTGTTGAAATTTTCTTAAACATAGTTATCTCCTCTCATTTGTAAACCCCTGTTATTTCTGTCATAAGCTACTCTGACTACCTTCATTGTCAGTCTCCCACCCTCTCTCCCGTGGGCATCCTATAATAAGCTATTATTGAAATATGTCTAATTATAGCATTATTTGTCACATTTTGCCATATGCGAAATAAAATTATCTATCAAAAAAAGATTGTAGTATCAGCAGTCTGCCTGCTTTTACTACAATCTTCGTTTATTCTGGTAATTAATGGAATTCTATATAGAACTATTCTTATATCACCATTTTTCTGCAAAATAAGCTTCTATTTAGTTCATAAAATCTGCTGAAATCGAACCATTAGAGGTTTTCAAATCAACTGAATTGGGAGCTCCCACATTTTCTGTATAATCATCTTCAACTTTTGTTCCGTTTATTCTAATTGATCCATTGCTGGTATCTGCACTGATATAATACTCTGTCCTTTTCAGGCTTTGCTCTGTATAGTTGATTGCACCATTTGAGGTTTTACATGTAACACTGCCTGTAAGGCTTCCTTCAACGCTAATCTCACCATTTGATGACTTTAGATTCGTAGTTCCATCGAAAACACCTTTGCAGATAATTGCACCATTCGACGTTTTAACACTTGTCTGCGTATCTACATCGACCTGATCCAATTCAATTCTACCGTTGCTTGTATGAAGATCCAGATTGTCTGTATGCAGGCCACTCAATTCAATTGTACCATTTCCAGTGTCCAGCTTTACATCCTCCATGCGCACTTCTTCAGGGATTCTGATGACAACGGTATCATTTAACTCCTGTCCATTCATAAACCCAAACAGATTAAAGTTCATTAAAAAACCAGAGTCCTTTTCCTTTATCTGCAGTTTATCATTTTCTGCTGATATTACCGGGTCACTAATGATTCCATTCATGTGTATCTCCACCTGTACTGTATGATCTGTTGATCTCTCTACTACGATCTTGCTGTTCGATACATCTACATCAATACTTTTCATATTTTCAAGACTGTCACTATAATCAAAGCTGTGACCTTCTTTAAATCCAAATCTACCATCACTATAGACGCCAACTGCATTTCCACCACCCAAAATACTTCCGACGACGAGCAGACATATACCAACTGGAATCATGACTGCTGCCAGGATCAGGCTGACCTTAATTATTTTTTTCATTCATGCGTCCTCTCTTTCTACGTGATATATATGAGATTGCTTTTCTACATCCCTGGAACATACCAAGAAATGCGGCAAATAATAATGCGGATACTCCAAGGAACAAAAATCCACAGCCAAATGCTGCCACGGCATTCGGTGCACTGGTAAGCAGAAGTGGAAATCCCATCACAATTGAGAAAATACCGCCACATGCAAGTGCTGCTGCACTGACAACACATGCAAATATAATTGATGCAATTGCCACTGCAAACGCAAATAAAAGTGCCAGTGCAGTAACACCGACTGAAAACCACAGTGGGAATGTCAGGACCGCAATAATTGCCCATAGAACGACATTTTTCTCACCATTTCGGTTATTTTGATATGGCTTTGCCTGACTGTATTGATTGGAACTTGCATTCCTGCCGTCCGTATAATTATAGAATTCTGCTGATCCATTTCCAGCCTCTTTACCTGTATAGTCATTTGAAATTCTGGCTGCCAGGCTCTCTGGACTGCCCAGTTCTTTCATCACATTCTCTTCATTTTCTACGCCTGCATCTTCAAAATATTCCCGATAATATTCTACAATATTATTGACCTCATCATTAGGGATATTTCGCAGCTGATTTCGCAAACGTTCCAGATATTCATTCTTACTCATTTTCTTCTCCTCCCAAAAGAATTTTATCTATTTCCGTTCGAAAGCTGACCCATTCATTTCTATATGAGCCAAGCTTATCCCTTCCTTTATCTGTAATCCTGTAATAACGCCGGTTTCTTCCACTATAGGCCTGATCATATGTCGAAAGACATTCTTCCTTTTGCAATCTTCGTAATACTGGATATAATGTTGACTCAGATATATCTACCACTTCTTTAACCCTTTGGGTCAGGCTGTATCCATAAGCATCATCCTGATCCAGCACGGCAAGCACACAGGCATCTAAAAGGGATGAACCAAGTTGAAATACCATACTTGTCACCTCCTTATATTATACATCGTATAGTATCAATACATAGGATTATATTATACCATGTATAATATGTCAATCACTAAATTCCATAATTTTCATTTTCTTTCATTACTACCTTACCATACTATTAAAAAGGACAGGAAGATGATACCTCAAAATTATAATTATTAGGCTCGGATAACAAACGGAATTTCTGCTTTGTAAATAAAAAACTGCCATATGAAAACACCCTCCAAGTGCCCATATGACAGTCCTATATATTATTATTTATTTCTCAAATACCAGTTTGTTCTGCTTTTCTATTTCATCTGTAAGTTTCAGAATGGTATCGAAATCCCCAAGCAGTTCATTTGAAATTGCTCTTGCCTGACTAAGAGCTGCCTGCGCATGTGCCTCATCACTGTTTCTGATCGCATCAATCGCACTCTCTCCACAGTGATGGAACTTCTCATGTTTATCTGCAAGTCCTGCCCATACTTTCTTTACATTTTCATTCTGTGGTTTCACAGAATAGTAAAAATGGCCAAAACCACATTTGTGAGCATCCGTCTGAATTGGTTTGATTTCTTTTGTTTCTACAATATCTGTCAGCAGATTCAGCCAGTTTACATGTGCTGTTTTTGCATCCTGTACCGCCTTAACAAAAACATCATTGCCCATCATATAAAAGCTGTCAGTTGACATTTCACCAATAATTTCAGCAACGTCATCCAGTTCATGTTCCACTGAAATAACAGGTTGAATCGTATCGACCATTGACTTTCCAATCGTTTCAAGTCTTTCTGCATTTGCTACCAGATCATCAACCTCATCGTTCAAAGCTCCCATCTGCGTAGAAACCTCGCTCATTGAGCTGTTGATTTCTTCACTTGTAGATGCCACATGTGTAATGGCCTCTACCGTATCCTGGATTTTTGTTTCATTTGTGTTACTGATCTTCAGAACATCTACAATATGCGTATCGATCTTTGATAAAGATTCCACCGTATCTTCTACACTCTTTACACTCTTATCCGATGCAACTGAGATATTATTTACGAATTCATCCATTTCTCCGGTCAGCGACTTCGTTTCTTCTGCAAGTTTTCTGATTTCTTCAGCAACTACCGCAAATCCCTTTCCTGCCTCTCCTGCTCTTGCAGCTTCAATTGATGCATTCAATGCAAGAAGATTTGTCTGTCCGGATATTGCATTAATAGATTCGATTACTTCCTGCATACTTGAAATAATCCCTACCAGTTCATTCATATCCGTTTTCATTTGACCTGAATTATCTTTCGCTGTATCTGAGAGATGCTTCATCTCTTCCATCCCCTGTACCGTCTGTCTTGTACCATCCAGCAGAATATTAGCGTTCTGCGAAATCTGATTGATTGATTCTGTCAAACTATCATGTGCCCGAATTACTTCGGATGTAACTTCAGTCGTCGCTGCTGCTGTCTGTGAAAGATTTCTGGATGCATTTAAAGTCGTTGCGCTGATCTCTTCTATTTTCTCGCTCTTATCCTTTAATACAAGATCGAGACTGCTGAGTGCCATGACTGAGTGTAACGTCTTACCAATTACAGTTTCAAAACGTTTTCTTCCTTCACTTAATCTCTTGCCGACTTCATACATTTTAATTGCTATTTTTCCTTTTTCCGGCTTATTGATCTGCTCAAAATGATTGATTGCCTCTAAAGGATTTAAAATATTTTTGTCTTTTAACATTCGTATACCTCCCATGATTGCCCATATTAAATGTCTATATACTGTATATTTTAAATCATTATGTCGAAAAAAGCTATCTATTTATCCAAGATCGTTAATTTTTTTAATAATATCCTGATACTGTTCTGTAAATTCAGAATACAGCTCTACGCAGGAATTTTTCATTTTCATTCTTTCTGCTTCTGATAACTGAATAAAGGTGACACCCTGCATCGTTAAATCTTCCATCACTTCCGTTTCTTTATCCTGCCAGAGCTGACGTTCATATACTGCTGCTTCTTTTGCACATGCTCGGATAATCTCCTGATCTTCTTCTGAAATCCCCTCCATTACAGCCTGTGAACCAACTAAAATGTCCGGTATCCTCGTATGCTCATCTACTAGATAATAGGGGCACACTCTAAATTGTTCATAGCTTGCATAAGTCAGAAGATTATTTTCAGCACCATCAATAACACCTTTTCTCACTTCACTGACGATCTCATTTTCCGGTACCGTTTTTGGTACACAGCCAAGTGCTTCGCACATTGCATACATCATACTGCTTGTCTGCACGCGAAATCTGGCATTTTCAAGATCCTCCATTGAAGTAATCTTCTTTTTTGAATAGAAACTACGTGCGCCACTGTCATACCAGGACAGACCCGTTAATCCGGCTTCTGAAACTGCATCCAGCATCTCGTCACCAATCTCGCCATCAAGCACTCTCCACATATGATCACTATTTTTAAAGAGATATGGCATCAGCAATACATTCATTTTATCCGAATACTCTGCGACCGGCGCTGCTGAGACTCTGGCAAATCCAAGTTCTCCAGCCTGCAACTGTTCAATGACACCTGTTTCTTCTCCAAGCTGTGCATCTGGTACCACCGTGATTATAATTCTTCCATTGGTCTGCTCGCTGACCAGTTCCGCAAATTTTTCGTCTGCCACAGTTGCCGGAAAATCTTTGGTATGCACTTCTGCCAGCGAAAATGTCAGTACTTCATTTTGCCCTGTTTTTGTATTTGTGCCCTTTCCCATTCCAACCCGATAAAAAATAAAGCATCCAGCTGCCAATATCGTTGCCGTCAATACAATCTCTATAATTTTTTTCTTCCCCTTTTTCTTCATTCCTGTCTCCATCTTAATTCGTCCAACTTTCTTTTGCGAACGTTTCCTGCTCTTATATTTCACATTTTCCGCCACATGTTCTGACACTATTCTACCATAAATGAAAAGAGTGCTCAAACCACATTTTCATGTGATTCTGGCACTCTTTTAAAATTTATGTAAGAACCGTTCTTTTATTTTAGAGTAAGCCGGCAAGACCTGGTAATAACAGAGTCAGTGGCTTAACAAATGTAACAAGTAATAACACAGCTACCGTAACCGCAAAATATGGTAATAATGTTTTTATAACACCCTCGATTGATATCTTGGATACCTTACAGCCCGTGAACAGAATTGCCCCGACAGGCGGTGTGATACAGCCAATACATAAGTTAAATGTCATCATGACACCAAAGTGTACCGGGCTCATACCAAAGCTTTCTACGATAGGTAAAAAGATTGGTGTAAAAATAAGGATCGCTGGTGTAGGATCCATAAAGGTACCAAGGATCAAAAGTATAACATTCATGATCAATAATATAATAACTGGATTACTGGAAACTCCAAGAAGTGCAGTTGCAACCATATTTGGAATTTTTGTAAATGCAAGGATCCATGACATAATGGAAGATAATCCAATCAGGAAAACGATAATACATGTCAGTTTTGCAGACTCTAAAAGAATCCTTGGCATATCTGCAATTTTGATCGTTTTATAAATAAAGGAAAGAAGCAATGCATAACATACTGCAATTGCGGATCCTTCTGTTGGTGTAAAGATACCACCCAAAATACCACCAATAACAATAATGATCAGCATTAGACTTGGAAGTGCTTTCCAGAATGTCTCTATTTTAACCTTCATTGATACTTTTTCTCTTCCTGTATATCCTCTCTTTTTTGCCATCATGTAAGCAATGATCATAACGCCAAGACCCCAGAGAATTCCTGGAATATAGCCAGCAAGGAACAATGATGTAATAGAAACACCACCTGCAACTGTTGAGAAAATGATCAGTGTGTTACTTGGTGGAATCAGGATACCAGTTGGCGCAGATGCGATATTTACTGCTGCTGAATAAGCTTTGTCATATCCTTCTTCCTCTTCCATAGGTCCCATAATACCGCCAATTGCGGCACATGCGGCAGAACCTGAACCTGATACTGCACCAAATAACATATTTGCTACAACATTGGTCAGTGCCAGTGATCCTGGAAGGCGACCTACCAGAACCAGTGCCAAATTAACAAGCCGCCTTGCAATACCACCGTTATTCATAATAATACCGGCCAAAATGAAAAATGGTATGGCAAGCAGTGTAAATGAGTTAATTCCTGTAAATATTTTCTGTGCGGACATCAGGGCTGCCTTTGCTCCTGGAAGAACAACTACCATGGAAAGAGCAGCACCACATCCAATACTGATACTGATTGGTGTTCCAATCAGAAGAAGCGCTACGATTACAACGATCATAATCAGGCCGCAAGTCATTGCTGTACTCATACTGTTTCCTCCTTTACGCTGGCATCTGTTGTTTTCCCACGAAGTGCTTTTACAAGATCTGCCACATTACATATTGAATAAAATACACATAATACACCGCTGACAGGAAGTGCCAGATATACAATTCCTATTGGGATCGGTAATGCTGAATCCATCTGATTCATAGCATTTAATGCGATGTATCCGCCACCGTATGTCAATACGATCGCTGAAAATAAAACAATTGTTACTTCACTGATGATTGCAAGAATATTTCTGATTTTTTCCGGAAACTTTCCAACAAAGAATTCAATTGCCATATGTTCTCTTTTTCCTACTACATAGGCTGATGTAACAAGTACAAGCCAAAGGAATAAATATTTTGCCAATGCTTCTGTTATTGTACTTGGGCTCGCAAATACAAATCTTGTAATAACCTGCCATGTGACCAGAATTGTCATAATGGCAAGAATGAGACATGACATGAATTCTACGATTTTATTCATGATATTTCGAATCTGATTCATAAGTTCCTCCTGTCTTTTTGATTATTTTTCACTAACTGCTTTTACTGCATCATAGATTTCTTTTACATCAGGATTCTGACATAACTCTTCCTGTAATGGTTCTACTGCTTTCTTAAAGGAATCCACATCTACATCAGTAACAAGCGTTGCGCCACCTTCTACAACTGATTCCTGATACTTCTGAGTCTGCTCGCTCCAAAGCTGATATTCATATTCTGTTGCTTCTTTTGCAGCTTCATTAAATGCAGCTTTATCCTCATCAGAAAGACTATTATAAAGCTTTTCATTTACGATCAGATAATCAGGTACGATCAAATGTTTTGTGTAAGAGTAATATGGTGCAATTTCATAATGTTTGGAATTGTTGTAGGATGCTTCATTATTTTCAGCACCATCTACGACACCGGACTGAATGGCTGTGAAAACTTCACCCATAGACATTGGTGTTGCAGCACCGCCGAAGCAGTTCATCATTTTTGCATATGTATCAGATTCTGCTGTTCTGATCTTCATGGACTTCAGATCTGAAACATTTGTAATCGGCTTATTTGCATACATGTTTCTAGTTCCTGCTGTAAACTGTGTCACGATCTTAAAGTTATATTTTTCTGTTTCTGCATATAATTTTGATACAGCATCTGATGTCTGGAAAAATCTGTTCTGGTGATCTTCATCATCAAATATGTATGGCATTTCAAAAGCCAGGAATCCATCTACAAAACTAGAGATATTGGGATTTCCGATTACTGCCATCTCGATAATTCCGTACTGGACCTGCTCGAGGGTTTCTCTCTGTGGTCCGAGCAATTCGTTTGGATAGACCTCAAATTTGTATCTTCCATCTGTCAGTTCTGAAAATATTTCCCCCATTTTGATGACTGCCTGTGTCTGCGGATGATCTTCTGTCTGAATGACAGCAATATTCCACACTGTTGTTTCATTTCCATCTGCAGTCGATGAACTGCACCCTGTTAAAAATGTGAATGAAAGTATCATGATCATCATCATTAGTGATATTACTTTTCTCTTCATTTTTCTCATACCTTTCTGTTTTTTGTTGATAATCATACTTTAACAGAAAAGCTGGAGCTAACGTTATCACACAGCGAGCCTGCCTCTTCACTATTTTGTCTTAAAATAAATACAAAAAATAAAATAGCACAAATATGTGAAATCAGTTATTTCTTCACACATTTGTGCTATTGTTTTTTTCTTATCGGTTTTCTGCCTGAGATGCCTTATACTGACTCGGTGTCAGACCTGTGATTCTTTTAAATACCCTTGTAAAGTAATTTGCATCATTATATCCCACCTGATACCCTGTCTCACTAATCGATATATCTCCGGTATATAGCAATTGCTTTGCCTTTTCAATTCTTACATTCGTAACATAGTCCACAAAACTCATCTGTGTATATTCCTTCATCAGCCTTGCAAAATAGAAAGTACTATACCCGATCATCGCTGCTGCATACTCCAGCGAAATATCTTCTTTATAATGTTCCTTAATATAGGATGTCACCTTGCTGATCAGAACTTCATTTCTATCTGCATATTTTACCGTATATTCCTCGGCATAGGAAAGAATATTTTTAAATAGTTCCTCCCACTGCGTTCTACCTGTTATCTCACGTATTAGATCATCTGTATGTTTTTGCAGTGTCTGAGTAGATAACTGCATAATTGCATGTTTTACAACAATATAGAATTCTTTAACCATTCTCTGAAAGACCGTTTCAGAATATAAATGTTCAAAATCATTCAGTATATTTAGAACCAGCTTTTCTGCCTGAACAAAATCGTGCTGTCCGATCGCTTCACATAGCTTTTTTTCCTCTTCAGATGGATAACAGGCACTCAGATCTGTTTCTGAATTCCAGAAAGAACTGATCTTATACAGACTATCCGGCAAATGTTCCATATCATCAATTTCTTCACTGATATGAATCGATAGCGACAAGCCTGTTAATCTGACAGCCTCCGTTAAAATCTGATGCACCAGCGCTTTTGTTGGATTGTTCGATTTTCCATTCATAAAGATCAGTGGCAGTTTTACCTGAGCCCTTCCGATAATCACAGTTATTTCTGCATCAGATGCTCCTTTTTTTAGTTTTTCCAGAAATCGTTTCTGCATAAATTCTTTTTGAATATTCCCTGCTTTTGCAAATTGCTCACATTCGTTAAAATCAATAAATGCCGTTACTGCACATTGAAAGTCAATATTCATCAGACTGAGCCATTTTTCCATCTCCTGCCTGCTACAACCATAGCTCAGAACATTTTCTACGAATTCAATTTGAAATTGTCTTGTGATCAAATCAAATTCATGTTCCTGTTCTTTTCTGTTCTTTTCCTGCTCCATTGCGTCAAGATCCTTAAGAATCTTTTCAACAAGCACAAATACATCTTCCATCTCGACCGGTTTTAACAGCATTTCTTCTGCTTTAACACTAATTGCTGCTTTTGCATAATCAAAATAGTCGTATGCTGTTACAAAAACAATTCGTACCTGAGGATTTCTTTTTCTGATTTCTTTCGCAGCTTCAATTCCCGAGCAACCAGGCATCCGGATATCCATAAAAATGAGATCTGGTTGAAATGATTCTGCCAGTTCAATTGCTTCCGGCCCATTACATGCTTCTTTCATTTCGAATTTATTTTCAAATTTTCTGCCTATGATCTTTTTCATAGCAGCTCTCTCAATATATTCATCTTCTGCAAGTAGTAAACGATACATTACATTTCCTCCACCTTCTGTTTTGATACCATAATAGAAAAAATAGTCCCCTGTCCCTGTCTAGAATCGATTCTTATCCTGCATCTGTCTCCATAGAGCATCTGCAACCGACAGCTCACATTTTCAATTCCGATATGATCTGCATAATTAAATCTTGCCTGCTGCGTTTCCGTTTTCTTTCTAACTTCTTGAAGTTTTGCTATATCCATTCCCTCTCCGGTGTCGGCAATCACGATCTTACAGATTCCATTAATAAAATATGCCTTTACATAGATTTTACCGCCCTCTATCTTCTCTTCCAATCCATGCTTAAATGCATTTTCGATCAGTGGCTGCAATGTAAATAAAGGAAGACGAAACTCTTCCTGCATACCTTTCGGTATCCGATCAATAAGTTCATAATCCAGGCGGTCCCCCATTCTTGCCTTCAGAATAAAAAGATATTGTTCGATCATATCCATTTCATCTGCAATTGTCACAAAGCTCTGTGAATCCTGTAATGTATGCCTCAGGAATTTTGAAAGAGAAATAATTAATTCATAGACCTGCATATCATCATTTAAAAATGCCATCTTGGAAATCACATTCAGTGTATTGAATAAAAAATGAGGAGCAATCTGCATCTGAAGTCCCTGCATTCTGGCATCCTTAAGCAATTCCCGCATTTTTACCTGTTCAAGCTCTTCTTCCGCAAGTTTTAATTCAAGCCTGTCCTTTTGTTTCGCCTGAATATTTAAATTTTGCATATGCAAAAGTAATTCATTAAAGCTGTCCGTCAGATGCATGATTTCTTCCGGGCCATCTATTTGAGTGATCTGGACCTGCTGATTTTCTTCTACCAGTTTTCCTGTCATTTGCATGATTCTTTTCACCAGTTTCGTCACATACCGTACCGTCAGTGTATGAAAAGCCACACAGATTAAAATGATCACCACTACGATTATAATCATAAATTTCAGAGAAGACTCTGTATGAACTCGCACTTCTTCTACATACTGCTTATTTTCGGCTACGCTCAGACGCAATACTTCCTGAATATAGGTATTAATTCTGCTTATTATATTGTTACAATTGACATATTCTTGTGACGATGGAATCTCATTTTCACTGGCCGCACTATTTTCATTATCTTCATATTCCCTGAGCCAGATAAATTCTGAGGCATGACTGTCAAAACTCTTTACCAGGAATTTCATGACTCTCAGACGCATGACAATTTCAACAGACGATGTATCCTGTCTGATCTGCTCCAGCAGATCATATGCCTCATTGATATTATCCTCGAGTTGATTCTTTTGTGCACTTGTCACCTCTGTATTTAACTGATCCAGAAGTGCAGAATTTTCTTCGTCGAGGTCATACATCTGATTGATTTTGGAGATATGCTCCAGATATCTTGAGTTCACATTCAGGATCTTATAATTTTCCAACATGGCAAACACAATGATCCCACCAATGGATACGCTTAAAAATACTGCAAAGAGAATCAGTTTCTTTCGTATGGCCATTCGTTTAAATGCAAGCGACTGCTTCTGATACCACTTTATAACTCTATCTTTTAAACTTCTCATACATTCTGGCACCTTTCTTATCCGATTGAGGCAGTTCCTGCCCTTACTTTGAACTCACATCCACATTGATCTGCGACTGCTAAAAATTCTTCTCCATGATCGTTCCAGTCCGTAATAAATGTCTGCTGCATATTGCATAAGTCCATGGAAGTGTCATACATAGTACTGCTACTTTTACTGTTTTTTTGTTGCAACTCAACTCGAAAAACGACTTCATTTGCTCTTTGTTCGACCGTCACTACAAAATGTACCTGCCACTTCTGTCTGGTGCTAAAATCGAGCAAGCTTTCCAGGTAGCCTGCAATGACATAATGTGGAATCAGAATTGATTTTAAATCGATCTGATTGTTGATCTCACCCGATATATTGCCATATTTTAATGCCCCGAACTCAAAAATTGCTTTTGCCACCTGTAATTCTTTCTCCGCAATAACCGGATCTGTTCTTTTCTGATACTTATATTTCAGAATCAGAATATATTTATTGATGATTTTCTCTGTCAACGGTGCATTTTCAATAACTGCCATGCGGGAAAAACTATTCAGATCGTTCAATAACTTTTCTATATCCATATCTCACTCCGTAAATTCAATAATTGTAGACTTACATGAAATAAACTGCCATTCGAGAACCTTGGTCCTAAAATGACAGTTTATCTGTTGCGTTTCACTATTTTCTTACATTTTCGATCTGCCAGTCTATCTCTGAAAGACCATGTTCCTTCAAAAATGCATTTGTCTGGCTGAATGGTTTACTACCAAAAAATCCTCTATATGCTGACAGTGGACTTGGATGTGGTGCCATCAGAATCAAATGCTTTGGATTATTGAGCATTGCTCTCTTTTTCTGCGCAGGTCCACCCCAGAGAATGTAAACAATTGGTCTGTCCACCTCATTCAGGATCTTAATCGCTGCATCTGTGAACTGCTCCCAACCGATTCCACGATGAGAGTTGGCTTCATGAGCACGAACAGTCAGTACTGTATTTAACATCAGGACCCCCTGATCAGCCCATTTCTTAAGGAATCCGTTATCCGGTATGTAACAGCCCAGATCATCATGTAATTCTTTATAAATGTTAACAAGAGATGGTGGAATAGCGACATCCGGTTTGACTGAAAAACATAATCCATGAGCCTGTCCAATATTATGGTACGGATCCTGTCCAAGAATTACAACTTTTACTTTGCTCAACGGTGTAAAATGAAAAGCGTTAAATATATCATCCGCATCCGGAAAGATCTGCCTTCCGCTATTATATTCACTTACGACTGTCTGAAAAAGTTTTTTATAATAATCCTTTTCAAATTCATGTTTTAATGGTTCTTTCCAATCGTTACTAATTGGTGGCATAAATCAACATCTCCAAATTCTTCTTTATTTTGTCATTCTGATCGGCAGGCCTCTGTCTGCCAAATATTTCTTTAACTCAGAAATTTCCAGTTCTTTATAATGAAACAGTGACGCTGCAAGTGCTGCATCCGCTTTTCCATCCGTAAATGTATCATAGAAATCTTCCATACTACCTGCTCCACCGGAAGCAATTACAGGAATAGATACATGTTCTGCGACCTGTGCTGTAAGCTCATTATCATAGCCAGCTTTTGTACCATCACAGTCCATACTTGTCAGAAGGATTTCTCCTGCACCAAGTTCACAAGCCTTCTGTGCCCATTTTACTGCATCCATATGAACATTTTCTCTTCCGCCTGCCCGATATACATCCCAGCCGGATCCATCCTGACGTTTTTTTGCATCAATAGCAACGACAACACATTGACTACCAAACTTTTCTGCTGCTTCGCTGATCAATTCCGGATGATCAATCGCTGCAGAATTGATTGAAATCTTGTCTGCACCTTCACGCAAAAGTACTTTAAAATCATCGATTGTTCGAATTCCTCCACCTACAGTAAAGGGAATAAACAATTTTTCCGCTACTTTTCTGACCAGATCCACTGTTGTATTTCGACCATCACTGGTTGCCGTAATATCAAGAAATACAACTTCATCTGCGCCAGATTTATCATACATTGTTGCAACTTCTACCGGATCACCGGCATCGCGTAGATTTAAAAAATTAGTTCCTTTTACAACTCTTCCATTATTTACATCAAGACATGGTATGATTCTCTTCGTATGCATGCTAAAGTCCTCTCTTTCCGTCAATTACATATTTGCAAAGTTAGATAAAATATGAAGTCCTACACTACTGCTCTTTTCCGGATGGAACTGACATGCAAAAACATTTCCACTCTCAACGGCTGCGTGAATATGTGTACCATATTCTGTTGAAGCAGCAACCTCACTCTCATTTTCTGCCTGCAGATAATAAGAATGTACAAAATATACATATGACTGGTTTTCTATTCCAGCAAATAATCGTGATGCAGGATTAATTTCAATGGAATTCCATCCTACGTGTGGTATTTTAAGTCCTGGTGCATCTGGAATCTTCGTAATCTTTCCCTTTAGGATGCCGAGTCCCTTTACTCCAGGAGTTTCTTCGCTTCCTTCAAATAAGAGATGGAGTCCCAAGCAGATCCCAAGAAATGGAGTCTTACGGTCCACTACCTCTCTTATAACTTCCGTCAGATGATATTTGTTGAGGTTCTCCATTGCTTCTCCAAATGAACCTACACCTGGTAATATCACCTTATCCGCTTCTAAAATCTCCTGTGGGTCTCTGGATACGATTACATCCTGACCCAGATAAACCAAAGCTTTTTCCACACTTTTTAAATTGCCTGCATCATAATCGATTATTGCTATCATTTTGTCACCATTCCTCCATAACTTTCAAGTGTAAGATAATACTGTACATAATCCTGTTCATAAAGTGCTGCAAGACTTGTTGCCTTATCTTCTGAAATCTTAAACGTGGTCTGCAGAGCCTGAACGATCTGCGCTTTTATGGAATCATACTGCTGCTGTACGCCGACCTCTTTTGCCTGATTGTAATATGTATTATAGCGTTCGATACCTTTTACAAGTGAATCCAGTGCCTCTACACCCATGCCAAGTGAAACATAGTTCTCATAGGATTCATACTGTTTTTGTACATACATTACTGTACTGATCTGATCAAAAAGTTCCTTGTCTTTATCATTCTTTAAATCTACACCAAGAAGACTTACATAAGCCTTGTCATAACTCTGATTCTGGAAATACATTGATGCCTTGCTGACATCACTTGCATAGTAGAGAGCTGTATTGGCAATCTGTATCAAAATAACAACACCTGCTACGAACATAACCAGAAGAATCAGTGACTTTGGTTTAATTTTTAAGATATCACCAGGTTTTGGTGGTTCTTTTGGTTTCTTTTCCTTCTTAGGTTTCTTTTCTTTTTTCTCTTTTTTCGGTTTTGCATTCTTGGCTTTTTCTTTTGCCTGCTTATCTTCTTCTTTTTTCTTTTTGGCAGCTTCTTTCTTTTCCAGCTTTGCCTTCTTCTTTTCCTGATAAGCCTGTTCTTCTGCTTCTTCCTCAGCTTTTGCTTCTTCTTTATGCTTTGCAAATCTGGCTTTCAGCTTTGCCACAAAACCTTTTGGTTCTTCTGCATTCTCATTAGAATTATCATTATTTCCCAAATCAATATCATCAGACGTTCTTAAATGAATTGCACCATCGTTACTTGCTGTATCTGCCTGATCGATCTTTTCTGCATCACTGCTTCCGTAAAGATCTCTCAAAACTTTTTCATTTTCATCAAGCCCATCAGCTACCTGATTGAGAGCCTCTAAAGGAGCATCGCCTGCTTCTTCGTCTTCGATATCATCGATTTCTTCCAGGAAGATATTCTTGATTGCATTCAGAAGTCCTGATTTCTTTTTCTTCTTTTCTTTTGTCTTCTTTTCTTTTGTCTTCTTCCCTTTATTATCCTGAGTCTCCTCAGAATCGGAAATAAAATCGACCTGATTTCCATCTACACCTGAAAGAGAATTCTGTGCATCTGCAATATCTTTTAACAGATCCTGTGCCGTCTGCTTGTCATCTTCACTAACGGCCTGTTCTACATTTTCCTGTGCTTCAGTCTGACTGGCAGTATCAGTAGCCTGTTCATCGTTAGCTGGTGCATTTTCCGCAGTTGCACCGCTCGTCTCATTTACATCCTGTGTTGCCTTAGTCTCATCAGTTGCTGTCTTATCATCTTTGGTTTTATCTGCCTGAATTGCTTCATCAGGCATCTTATTGTCAGCCGTAGCACTATCGTTATCCATCGTACCAAATAACTGTTCTACTGGCACTGTTTCATTTTCCACATCACTCATGATATGATCCAAATTCATATTTTCGAGACGTTCCATCTCACTTTGAGTCAATTCTTCCGTCTGATTTTCCGGAATACTTTCCTCTACTTTCGCTTCTGCCTGCCCAACTTGCTCAGGACTGTCTGCTTCTTCAGGATTAACCCCTTCTGCTTCATTGTTTTTTTCATCTTCAGCACTTTGTAACTGCTCTGTCTGATCTGACAACTCTGTTCCGTCATCTTCGTAATCGATCACGCCTTCAATTTCACTAGAATTTGTCTTCTCTACAGCGTCTTTTATCTGCTGTTCAATTTCCTTATCCAATTCATCCCCAGATGGTGTTAACCCGTCGGTCTGGTCCTCATCCTCAACATCAACTGTTTTGAGTAGGTTATCCAGATATTCTTCTTCATTTTGCTCTTTCAATATGGCACCTCCAAGTTAATACTTATACAAATTTTAGCATAAATATCGTCTATTCTCAAGAATTTTGATAAAAATACACTTTTTATACAATATTAATATCTTTTTCCCTACTTTTTTAGTATAATTGGATTTACGATACTAAAAATGAATAGGTGGTAAATAAAAAATGAATTTTTCTACTAAAAAGGTGAACGTATTTAAAGTTTTCCGAGTAGCCGCTTCTACTTGTGTCGCAATCTTAATAGCCTCATTTATGGGACTGTTATATAGTTCATCGGCAGGAATCATTGCATTCCTTAGTACACAGGACACAAAGAAAGAAACTCTCCGCGATATTAGAATCCGGTGTTTCTCCTACATCCTTGCCGTTGCACTCTCGTTTGTGATATTTCATGTATGTGGTTATAACACACCCGCGTTTGGTTTATTTATGTTCCTTATGGTATGGCTTAGCTATTATCTGGACTGGGCATCCGTTTTATCCTCCAGTGCTGTCGTATCAACTCATTTTCTATTTGAAGGCACACACTCTATCAATTTAATTATCAATGAACTGCTTCTTCTCTTCATTGGTGTTGGTACCGCAATGGTAATGAATCTCTTTATTGCCAATAATACAAAGACCATTAAAGAAGATATGCTAAAAATTGAAAATGAATTTAGCAGGACCTTCAAGGAAATGTCCCACTACATCATGGTGCTGGACAATTCAAAATATGATTATGCAAGATATGAAGAATTAAAAAATCATCTTGAAGAATCAAGCCAGCGGGCGATCAAAAATATGAACAATGAATTCTATAGTGACTCCAATTATTACATTCACTATATGGATGCCCGAAAAGAACAACTGGATGCCATTTTGCGTATCATTGATAAAATGCATATGCTGACACATGTTCCTTTCAATGCCCTGCAGCTTTCAGATTTCATGGAAAAGATCAGTAAAAACATTCACTGCAAGAGTCAGACGATTCTTCTTGAAGAAGATTACCGTCTCCTAAGTGAAGAATTTGATCAATTCCCGATTCCACAGAATCGAAACGAATTTGAAAATCTGGCTAATACCCATGATATTCTTCTGGAGTTGGAATATTATTTAAACATCAAACGCAATTTTATCACTTCTTTATCTGATAAACAGATTGAACGTTACTGGAACGATCGTAGTCAGAACGTCATCTAACTGAGGTTCTGATATTAATTAACTATTAATTAACTGAGGTTCTGATATTAATTAACTGAGGTTCTGAAATCATTTTATCAATGTTCTGATATCTTTTTACAAAAGTTCAGTTACGCTACATTATCTGTTTTCATTTAGAAGAGTTTCCAGAAAATCTTTTGAATCAGATTTCACCGCAAAGCCTTTTTCATGCAGATTTTCTGGAACTTGATAAAAATCTTTATTAATTCTGTATAGTCTTGCTTTTTCATTAATAAAAACAATCTTTTCAAAAGGCCATCTCATCAGAGTTGGCATCTTAAATCCTTCTCCTAATTTGAGAATTATAAGCTTCTTATTTAAAGTTCTCTGCAACCATTTATTATATAAATTCCACTGCTTTAAATATCCATTTTCATTATAATTATCTTCTTTATATACATTAGGAAACATACGTTGTCCGCACTCTTTACAAACTGGCAGCATCTCAACTAAATTTATTTTTTTTTCATTCGAGCTGTTTTCCAATGCTTTGATCATCTGCTCATAAAAAGGGGTAGCATCACAAAATGCATCTTCACCCTCACATTCACATTGTAACCTGCTGACACATCCACATGGAGATACAATTCTAATTTGATTTAATTGTGATTCCTGTAAAAGCTGATCGGTATTGCTTGAGAAAATAAAATAATTCTTTTTGTCCAAAAATCCGATTAATTTTTGATAAATTTGTTTTATCTTCTCATGATTTGCTGCATACTGATAATTGCTCAAGTATTCAAAAATGCTTTTTGAATCCTCCGTTACTCTGTCTTTGTACGTCTGGTAAAATGCTGAACTTTCCACTTGTTTCTTTCCTGCTCCAGCAAGCTCATTTCCCATTCCAATTAAAAACATATCCGCATCCTTGATTTCACTATTTAACTGTGCCAGGATCTCGTTATTGTCTGTCATGTTATCCTCCATTTTTCAGGTATCTTTCACAAAAATATAAGTGCTATAGTTTTTCCTACAGCACTTATATTTTTAATTAATTTCACTTTTTATTCGTCATTATTACAATCTTCTTGTTAAACTTTTATGATAAATCATTTTTAAATTATTTGTACAAATTTTTGATTCAATTATTTGTTATATCTAATAAAAAAATTAATCATATAGACTTACCAAGCTATCTGTATATGACTTATTAAATTTATCTCAGTAATTTATCAATTTCTGAAACAAGAAGACCGATTTCAGGTTTTGACAACTGTACATCTGCACCAAGAGCTTCTCCCTTTGCACGCATCTGTTCATTAATTAATGATGAGAAAATAACAACAGGTACATGTTTCAGTTTTTCGTCTGTCTTAATCAGTTTTGTAAGTCTGTGTCCATCCATCAATGGCATTTCCAAATCTGTAATAACACAATGTACCTGATCATCAATATTATCTGCATTCTTAAATTCAACAAGCTTGTCCCAAGCTTCCTGTCCATTCTTACATAATGTCAAGTTTGTATATCCTGATTTATGAAGAGAATCAGCGATTAACTGAATTAACAGTGGTGAATCTTCTGCAATAACAATAGGAATTGTATTTCTTTCACGACCTTCGAGTTTATCAATATCAGAAACTTTTAATCCAGTTTCCGGACTAATATCAGATACGATTCTTTCGAAATCAAGAATAACAATCAGCTGACCGTCAATTTTAACAATACCTGTTGCAATACCATTATCAGCTGTACTGATTGTAGAATCTGGTGTAATAATATCTGCCCATGAAACACGATGGATTCCTACTACTTTATGTACATGAAAAGCAACATTCAGTTTATTAAAGTTCGTAATAATAAACATATCTTTACTTTCGTCTTCCGATGGTCTTGCATTAATAACGCGCGCAAGATCTACGACCGTAATCATAAGATCTCTTGGCATAAATATCCCCTCAACAGATGGATGTGAATTCGGTACTGGTGTTACCACGTTAAATGGAACAATCTCTTTTATTTTTGCGACATTGATTCCATAGTGATTGTTTCCAATCATAAATTCGAGCACTTCAAGCTCGTTCGTACCACTTTCCATTAATATGTTAGTTTCCATATACTTACCCTCCAGATAATTGCCTTTTAATATTTAACATTATAGCAAAGTTCCGCTTAAATTACAATATTTACCCATAAAATATATAATCTAACCTTTTTTTACATCTTTTGCTAATATTATATGTCAAATTTTAAAAGTAGCCTCATAAGTATCTCGAAATTGTTAAATATACTTATTAATTCTTTTATCCATTCTTCGCTTTATCTGTTCTTCACTTTATCTATTCTTCTCTTAAATTGTTCTCCAAAAGAGATTATACTTTATTTGTTCTTCATTTTATCCGCTTTATACTTAATCTGTTCTTCACTTTATCCATTTCCCACTTGATCTTTTCTTCACTTTATCCGTTTTTCTAATATTTTCTAATATATTTTTCATGTACGATATTACTATCTTATCAAATTTTCTAATATATTTTTCATGCACGAATTACTATCTCGTCAAATTTTCTATATATTTTTCATGCACTAATTACTATCTCGTCAAATTTTCTAATATATTTTTCATGTACGAATTACTATCTCATCAAATCTAAATAAGCAATGAAGGAACATACTTGTACCCTTTGTTCACTTAAATCATTTTCTTGATTCATCAAAATATAACGGCATTAATCTCTACAAATAAGCATTTCTATTAAATTTAGGCAATAAAAAAAGCTCATTCTCATGAGCTTAATCACTTGTTCTCTCAAAACTGCACATTAATCATATCTTACATCCGGTTATCCTAAGATAACTCCTCT
>CAJMQE010000062.1 GCA_905215405.1 uncultured bacterium | reverse complement strand
AATTGTAAATTTATAAATTTGAGGTGGAGTTAGCCACAACTATACACGAAGCCTCTATTTTTTTCACTATTTTTTATCACTGTATTGTCTGCTCCATATCCCAATTGCCAAGTACTCTGCTTCTGGTATACTTTTCTGCCTCATCCTTTGTGAGCTGAAATGTCCATTTTTCACGCTCAATATTGTTAGGTCGTGCCACTTCGTCATCTTTATGGCTGTTATATTCTGCGTAATATGCAGTTTTTCTTGCTTCCGTTCTTCCCCAGTCGTACCAGCCTTCTTTTTTAATATGTTCGCCAAGTTTACAGTCAATAAGAACCGTCTTTGCAAAGTCTCTCCATGGGCGACCAAGATATACGGTGTTTGCAGGACAATCTGATGTAAAACGACAGTTATGAAAGACATATCCGTATTCCTGTCCCTGCTTTGTACATGCTGCTGTCACATATCCACAGATCCTGTCATCTGGTCCTTTTTCCGGCAATCTGGCTTCGTCTTCGATCACCCCATAATTGGAAAAGATCTCACATCCCTCAAAATAAGATGTCGCTCCACCAAAAATAAAATCAATGTCTCCACGAATATAGCAGTTGTCATAATACTGTCTGCCATTTCTCCTGTCTCCTTCTGCCTTTGGTCCATGCCCATTTCCGCCTGTTTTTTTCTTTGGTGGAAGAGGCGCAGTAAACAGTGTGTCCTGGCAGCCGATCATACGACAGTCGTGAAAGCTGACACAATCGCCTTCTACATAAAGTGCGATTGCCTGTCCATATTCTTTTCCATTTCCAGAAGCATTGATAAATGTTATATTTTCTGCAAGGAAATAATCTGCATCAATTCTTACCGTTGCAGTCCTGAAAGTGCCATACTCCGTTCCATCCGGCATATGCTTTTTAGCATAATCACCATATGTGATGATTGTTTCTTGTACATTTTCGCCAATCATGCTAATATTTTGACAATCTACTACTAATTTCTCCTGATAGACACCTTTTCCTATGTAGATGATAATCCTGTCAGATGCGCCTGTCTTGCGGTATTTCCGTGCTTTCTCAAGTGCCTCACCGATTGTTTCACAATCTCCGTTTTTCTCTTTTGAAACAACGATTTTCATCTTTTTCTTCCTCCTGTCACATATTTTTCGTCCGTAAGTAAGAATAATTATACATCAATTTTGTATTTTTTACCAACTATTTAGGCAATTTTTCACTAGAATTTATTTATTATATTTGTTATATTATACATTATGAGACGTTTTACATATAATTTGCCGGATGACTGATTTCTTATTTATTCTAAAGTTACATTCCGGTGTTACAAAAGTTTTATCTAAATTTCAGGAGGCTAAAAATATGTTTACATTTAATCAAGATGTTACACCTACAAATTGTGAACCAGGTGTTACTCGCAAAATTCTTTCCTACTCAGACGATTTAATGATGTGCGAAATCACATTTAAGAAAGGTGCCAAAGGCAACCTGCACAAACACGAACACTTACAGATCAGTTATGTAGCTGAAGGAAGTTTCGAATTCACAATTTCCGGTCAGACAAAAGTTGTAACAAAGGGAGACAGTGTATACATGCCTTCTAACTCAGAACATGGCGTTCTTGCTCTTGAAGATGGCATTCTGGTCGATGTATTTAACCCAAAGAGAGAAGATTTTCTTAAAAAATAAGAGGACAACCTCTTTTATTTTCCATTAGGCATCCATGATACCTGATTGATGGAAAACAATGATAAGTATAGTATGTTATTAAAAAAACCACCTGGACGTTCCAGATGGTTTTTCTTATTTTCTATAGTAATTTTCCATAGTTATCTTCCATAGTTATCTTCCATAGTTATTTTCTATCCCTATTTTCTAATCCACATCCGCCATCAACAGTCTGGCATGAAATACCCGATCCTCGATTGCACAGTCAAAGATCAGATTGTACTTTGTTGCAAACGCCGAAACACTCCGCATTCCAAAGCCATGATGTTCTCCTTTTTCTGATACCGGTAACCCGGTACTTTCATTCAAAAGCAGATTTCCACAATACGTATTGGTAATGTCGACGATCAGCTGATGATTGACTCTGTGTGCATAGACATCGATATATTTCTCCTGTGACTCGATTTCACCCGCAGCATTTACTGCATTTTCAAGCAGATTCGCCATTACAACCGCAAATTCCATTGAATCAACGGGCAAATTCTGGGGGATATCGGTCTTGATCTTCAGACTGACTCCAGCCGTCTGTGCCCTTGCGACAAAACAATTCAGTATACTGTTCACATGTGCATTTTCACAGTAGATATGTACTTTCTGTTCATCGATGGCCGAGCCATATTTTTTCAGTACTGTTCGTATCCCCTCATAATCCTCTTCTTCCAAAAGCCCGGATAACATGACCACAAAATGTTTCAGATCATGTCGAATAACTGCTACCCGTTCATTACATTTATGGATTACTGCTGATTCTTTCTCCAGCCCCTGTGCATATGCTCTGATCAGTTCATTACTATGCTCCAGCTGATCCCGTTCCACGACCGTTCTGACCATACAGAAGATCAATGCATAGGATATGAACATCAGCAGAATCAGAATGGCCGCTGCGATCCCATTTTCCGGCGTCGTAGATATTGAAGAAGGATAGACGATCAACGAATAAATGCACACATAGACCATAGCTGGAATGCAACACAGCCTGTTCCACTTAACGGTGTCATTCTTTATCATCTCCAGATAGTGTTTCTGCATTGTCTCCACAAGCACAACCAGAATGATCAGATCGATCGTAAATGCTGTCACAAGGCCGATTGTATAATTCTTAGTCAGATACTGTACCATCACTCTGGATACATTTCCAGCAAGGACATAGCAGGCTCGGTTGATCCCTGTGAAGATTGCTCTTGCGATATCACTTTCCGATAGCCAAATGACCGTCAACTGCATCAAAATAATTTCAGGTAGTGTTACCAGCACGTTCACGAACCTGGACGGAAAAAAGAACAGGCAACGCAGCGATTCCAGAAAAACAAAACACAGCAGCATGATAAAAAGACTGATTACCGTCCGTTCGTAATTATATTTATGTTCCGTAAAATAAAAGATGAAGGATAACATGAACATATGGGAAACCACATTCAGTGTCATCATAAAATAATTCATACTAAATTAATCCTTTCTCATCTGCAAGAAATTTCAAATATGCCTTTTTTGTATTGGTTGTATTTCTCCTGCTGATCGGTAATACTGTGTCATTGAGTAACGTCAGCTGTGTGGAAGTGATCTTTTTGATGTATTCCATATTCACAATAAAAGATTTATGGATCTGGATAAATTCCCTTGCCTCCAGCAATTCGGCCACTGATGTCTCAAACGAAGTCCTGACGTAGACACTTTCCACGACCTGGCCATCTACCAGAAACATTTTCAGTACTCTGGCAACTTCTTCTATATAAATGATATCTGAATAAGATGCTGTAAAGAGCCCCTGCGCCGTACGAAGTGTAAATATCCTGACCGCCTGCTCTTTCATTCTTCCCTGTATCCTGTCAAGAGCCGTATACAACGCTTCTTTCTCCACTGGCTTAAGCAGATACATTTCCGCAAAGATCTGATAAGCCTGCATCGCGAATTCCTGTGAAATGGTCAGATACACAATTGCACTTCGATTCATTTTTCTTCGTATCAATTTTCCAAGTTCAATCCCATTTACCTCTGGCATAACCATATCCAGAATAAATATATCGTAGCTGGTAAGTCCGCATCTTACCACTTCGTATAATTCTTTTGAAGATGTATAAATATCAAATTCTGTATTACCGTACTCGCTCAGTAAAGCTGCAACTTTTGCGACCTCCCTCGCGCTATCATCACAAACCGCTATCCTTAGCACTTTTAAACCTCCAAAACCATTTTTTATCACTTCACGTATCTTCTACATTCTTCGTATTCATACTTAATTTTTCTATTTATAAGGGTCTGTTATCAAGAAATGCATCACGATCCTGTTTCAGAATTTCCGTAAATCTGTCAGCGATCACCTTTGCATCCATCAGATATGCTTCCGCATTTCCAATTCTGCCCTCCTTAACGATCCCTTCCCTGATCCAAGGCTTTCTAATCTTTTCATAGTATTCTGAAATACTGATTCCACCTGGTTTAAAGTGTTTCTGCATCTTACATTCTTTCTGTGAACCATCTGGCATCTGTATTTTCAAAGGCAGTGTCCAATCTGTCAGTCTTTCTTTGATTGGAAACCATTCTTCAACTCCATGCAAAAAAGTATTTCTGTTAAATGTACAGCCTATCAGAAGAATCTTGCCATTCCTTTCATAAAATCTGTGATAACAACTGTTCAAACTGCATGGCGTTGATTCATTTTCCTGTCCAGACGTAAAATTTTCGGCATCTTTCCCCCATGCTGCTACCGAGTGAGTCGGATGCAATGATCTTTTAACACCTGGTCTCTGCCGGAAAAGTTCCGTCAGAATCCCCACACAGGATGGTTCCTTTATTGGATCATACAACGAATGCTCTTCATTCATCGATGCCCATGTATGTGTCGGCAACACCAGTAATCCTCCCCCTACAGCCTCCATCAGTGCATCCAGAACTGTATCAGCTCCATTTTCACAATCTCCGATGGCTTTCATGGACGAATGTACCATCAGGCTATCCGTCTCTTTTATTCCCAATTTTCTTAAATCCTTTACAATATCCTTGCGATTATACATATTTTCTCCATCCTGTCTGTACATTGAAACGAGCATAAAAACAGAGTTGTCAGGAAGCACATACCCGGTGCGCTTCCTACATAGACAACTCTGCTTATTTACCCCAATTTATTTACTATTAAGCCTCGTCAATTGCATGGCCAATATCATTTCTCATATACTTATTATCAAAATCGATCCATTTTGTTGCTTCATAAGCATTTGCTCTGGCCTGAACCAAATCAGTGCCCTTTGCCGTAACACCGAGAACACGTCCTCCGTTCGTCACGATCTTGCCCTGCTCATTGAATTTGGATCCTGCATGAAATACATAGTATCCATCTTTATTTTTGAAGTTCTCAAGCCCTTTGATTTCGAACCCTTTTTCATATTTAACCGGATAGCCATCAGAAGCAAGTACTACACAAACTGCAGCATTATCTTCAAAATCAAGTGTGATCTGATCAAGTGTTCCATCGATGCATGCTTCAAATACATCCACAATATCATTCTTCATTCTTGGTAGAACGACCTGTGTTTCCGGATCACCAAATCTCGCATTATATTCCAGCACCTTAGGGCCATTCTTTGTCAACATCAGGCCAAAGAAAATAATTCCTTTAAATGTTCTGCCTTCTGCCTTCATAGCATCAACTGATGCCTGGTAGACATATTTTTTACAGAATGCATCGACTTCATTTGTATAGAACGGACTTGGAGAAAATGTGCCCATTCCACCAGTATTCAAGCCCTGATCACCATCTTTGGCACGTTTGTGATCCTGTGCAGAAGTCATGATCTTGATCGTGTTTCCATCAACAAATGAAAGCACTGATACTTCACGGCCTGTCATGTATTCTTCAATGACGATTCTGTTCCCTGCATCTCCGAACTGCTTATCCAACATCAGTTCTTTGACCCCAGCCATTGCTTCTTCTTTTGTCTCACAGATCAGAACTCCTTTACCAAGTGCAAGTCCATCTGCCTTTAATACGATTGGATAATCTGAAGTCTCCAGATATTTCATTGCTTTTTCAGGTGTATCAAATGTTTCATACGCAGCCGTTGGAATCTGATACTTTTTCATCAGATCCTTCGAAAATGCCTTAGATCCCTCAAGAATTGCTGCATTCTTACGTGGTCCAAAGATTCTTAAGTTCTCTGCTTCAAATGCATCTACAATTCCACCAACAAGTGGATCATCCATGCCGACAACTGTCAGATCGATTTCTTTTTCTTTTGCAAAAGCAACTAATTTATCAAATTCCATTGCGCCAATTGGAACACATTCTGCGATTTCCGCAATGCCTGCATTTCCTGGTGCACAATAGATTTTATCAACTCTTTTACTCTGGGCTACCTTCCACGCGATTGCATGTTCACGGCCGCCACCGCCAACTATAAGAACTTTCATCTGCTATTCCTGCCTTTCAAATTCTGTTACAATTCCGTATAATCTGTTATTTAATTTTTCCATTTGCAATCATGTCTATAGCCTGTGGAAGTATGACCCACTCAGCCTGTTCCATGACTCTTCTCTGAAGTACTTCCGGTGTATCTCCTTCTTCAACCATGACCGGTTTCTGAAGTATGATCTTTCCTGTATCCATTCCCTCATCCACAAAATGAACAGTCGCTCCAGTCACCTTTACGCCTTTTTCCAGTGCAGCCTCATGAACTTTAAGACCATAGAAACCGACACCACAAAAAGATGGAATCAGTGATGGATGAATATTGATGATTCTATGACTGTATTTATGTACCATTGCCTGTGGAATACGAACCAGAAAACCTGCCAGGACAATCAGATCTACCTGATAAGAATCCAGTTTCTTTAAAAATTCTTCATTAAATTCTTCTCTGCTGGGATATGATTTAGGAGAAATGCAGACAGCTTCAATTCCATTTTCCTTTGCTCTGGTCAGTGCATAAGCATTCGCATTATTACTAATGACCACTTTAATTTCTGCATTTGTAATTTTCTGATTCTGAATAGAATCCATAATTGCCTGGAGGTTCGTACCCCCTCCAGACACAAGAACTGCTATCTTTAGCATAATGTAACTCCTTTTTCACCGCTCTCTACTGAACCGATGACATAGGCTGTTTCACCAGCTGCCTTTACAGCTGCAAGTACTTTCTCTTTATCTGCTGGATCTACTGCAAGGACCATGCCAATACCCATGTTATAAGTGTTGTACATCATTTCCTCTGCAATATCACCATCATTCTGAAGCATTTTAAAGATTTCAGGTACTTCATAACTATCTTTTTTAATGACCGCTCTGACACCGTCATGAAGCATTCTAGGAACATTTTCATAGAAACCACCACCTGTAATATGGCTACAGCCTTTGATCTTTACTCCTGCCTTTTTCACATCTTTCAGAGTTTTTACATAAATCTTTGTTGGAGCAAGCAGTGCCTGTCCTAAAGTTGTACCAAGTCTATCATAGTAAGTATTCAGGGATTCTTCGCTCATGTCAAAAACGCTTCTGACAAGCGAAAAGCCATTACTATGTACACCTGAAGATGCAATACCGATCAGCATATCTCCAGCTGCAATGTCTTTTCCAGTGATCAGATCTTTTTCATCAACAACACCTACTGCAAATCCTGCAAGATCATATTCATCTTCTGGATAAAAGCCTGGCATCTCTGCTGTCTCTCCACCAATCAGTGCACATTCGGACTGAAGGCATCCGTCAGCAACACCTTTTACGATGGTCGCAATTTTCTCTGGCTCATTCTTACCACACGCAATGTAATCAAGGAAGAAAAGAGGTTCTCCACCAGCACATGCAATATCATTTACGCACATGGCAACACAGTCGATTCCTACTGTATCGTGTTTGTCCATCATGAAAGCAACTTTCAGTTTTGTACCGACACCATCTGTACCAGATACCAGTGTTGGTTTTTCCATATCTTTGAACTTCTCCATGGAGAAAGCTCCTGAAAATCCACCAAGATTAGTTAAGACCTCAGATCTCATAGTCTTCTTAACGTGCTCTTTCATAAGTTCCACTGATCTGTATCCAGCTTCAATATCAACACCTGCTTTTTTGTAATCCATTGTAAAATCTCCTTTTATATGTGAATTATGTTACTAACATTAATTAATCGTGCCTGATGCACTTTTCTATAAAAACTTTCACTATATGAATCCGTATGATATGAACTGCCTGCTATTTCTGGTAATTCTTATATCCAACTTCCTGAAGTTTTGCGTCCTTTTTCTGAACACTTTCCTTCAGTGTTGCTGAATATGCTTTTAATCTATCTAAAAGTTTCGCATCTGATGTAGCGAGAATCTTAGCTGCGAGCAGACCTGCATTTGCTCCGCCATTGATTGCTACTGTTGCAACAGGAATTCCTGATGGCATCTGTACGATGGAATATAAGGAATCTCTTCCGCCAAGTGATGTCGTATGCATTGGAATGCCAATAACTGGCATTGGAAAGATTGCTGCGCACATACCAGGCAGATGAGCTGCCATACCAGCGCCGGCAATGATTACCTTGAATCCTTTTTCTTCTGCTGTTTTTGCATAATTGAAAAATACATCCGGTTCTCTGTGTGCAGAAATGATTGTCATTTCATATGAAATACCTAATTCTTCTAATATGTCTGCTGCTTTCGCCATTACAGGCATATCTGAATCACTACCCATTACGATTCCTACTTTTGCCATAACTTTTTTGTCTCCTTCATTTCTTTAACTGTTTGTTATTTTGGCGCAACCGCCACTTATAAATTGTACTAGCTAATAATTCTGACGTCAATCGGTAAATTGTACAGAATTTTTACAATTTACGCTAAAAATTGTTTTTATTTTCCGTAAACACGAAAAAAAGTCAGAACCAATTCCTATGAAATGACTCTGACTTTTTTATTCTATTTCTCTTCAAATGGTTCATTTAATGCCTGTGTTCCATCCATCACAAATCTTCCATCTCGAATGATTTCTATTCTGTTTCCATCTGGTTTGACAGATGTGATACTACCAATTTCATCATATGGAATTGTAATATCTGTATGACAGTTGAAATAAGCTTTTTCTCTGTCCGTCTTTCTCAACAGGGAGATCTCATTATCCCTTGAAATAATTTCTTTTCCATTTGGATTAAATACTGCAGTATCCTCACACCAGGAATAACAGGTGTCCCCAATAGCAAAATGAGGGCCCATTTTTTCCACGATCAAAATTGGCAGTTTATATACAATATCATATTTATTTGCCATAACATATGCAGTCGTATTGGTACCGATCGCAAATTCTCCGATTGGAAGTTTGTCATGGTTAAATAACACATTTTCCTTAATGAATTCTTTGTTCTTTGCTTCCTCTGCAAAATTATCACAGGTATAATCTACAACCATACCATCTTCGAACCAAACTTTCAGGTTCTTATATTTCAGCTCATTTAAATAGACTTCACTGACATTTAAGATTCCATTTGTCCCTTTGAGTACTGGTGATGTAAATACTTCACCAAGCGGAATATTGACATCTGCAAGGCAGTTCTCAAATACCGTCTGCTTCTGTAGATCAGGGATCTGCATAATGCTGACCTTCATATCGGTCTGGTTATTGCCTCTGCCCTTTACTTCCACAAAAGATGCCCCATCTAGTGCATCGATAATATTCTGCTGGATTACTTTGTACTTTTCATAATCCAGTGTATTGATTCTGACTGTTTCTGCAAATATATTTTTGTAGTCTGCTCCAATTTCAGGAACAGGATAGGCAATAATCGTAAAGCTTCTTTCCTCACCCTTGATATAACGGTTGACGATCTGCGCTGATTCACTGTTATATCTGACACTGAGTTTCTGCTGTTTTGCATCCAGTAAAAATACATCTTTTTTGTTGACCGGTTCAAATGGAATTTCACCAAATATCTCCATAACAGCAGGTCCACCGAACTGTGCTGCCTGTGTACTGTATTTTTCATATGCGACACGCAGCGCACCCAATTTACGTTCAACAAAATCGTGATCCATGTAGATGGCATTATCAAATCTATGATCATAATCCATCTGTTTATTCGGACTTGTTGCACAATATCCGATTCTTAAATGCATTCTCTTATTAATCGTACTGACTGCTGCACGATAGATCGTAGTCTGCAATCCCATCTTGGCAAACTGACGGATTTCTTCTCTGACAACACGTTCAAATCCGATATTATAACGGATATTGACAATCTTCTTTTTGGAAAGATCCTTATTTCCAAGAATAAATCCAATCCGATAGCCTTCTGTAAATGTCTTTGCCATCGCTTCGATTTCACTCTGTGGCAGAGAATTCAGATACTCTGCTGTTTGAATTTCATTATCTGTGATATATTCACCAAACTGATACAGATATCTAAGATCACTCAGATCTGCATTCATAATAATATCTGTTGCAAATGACAATTGAGGATCCAGTAATTCTCTTGTTCTGTATTCAACTGTCACATCACTGTAGTCGCTCACATACCAGTAAATACTATCGCAGAGTTCCTTATATGTTGGGTTTTCATCTGCTTCGAACATACAACAGATTTCAATGAACAATTCCAATACGATCGTCATATCGAACTGTCTCTTTTCATATACATAAACGATCATTCCACGCAGTTCCACATAGAGGAATGATAAAAGCTTGCCATATGGCTCTCCTGCCTGTTTCGTTGCATATTCTGGATTTGCATAACTGCCATCATAATGGTCTTCTAAAATATCTTCATAAAGAGCATGATTTAACTTTGCAAGTTCCTCTATAGAAAGCTTCTGCAACTCTTCATTTTCTACCTTTTTCTTCAGCTCGTCCATTTGCAGGACAAAGTTTGCCGTACGGGTAAAATACTCCTGTACATAATCCGGTAATCTATCACTTCCACCGGCAATTTCTCTGATTCTGTCTATTGCCAGCGCATATCTTTCATCTAAATTATCATTATACATAGCCATTCTCCTTCAAAACGGGATTTCAAGTTTGTTCGCCTATTTGTTCTTTAAAGTCCTATTCCCATCATTAGTACAGCTAACATAAATATTGTAAGTATTCCACAAAGCAGGGATCCTACCTTTGAGAGTATATAAAATTTATCTGGCTCTTTGAAACTGATCAGTCCAATTACACATCCAACAATTGCAAGCATTGCACTACAAAGTCCCAGACTTCCCAATTGAAGTCCTGCATTTCCCTGCTGCTGAAATGAGATGTACACGCCATATATTAACAGTCCCAGTGATACCAATCCCATAATTGTCGAGATTGTCCCACCCAGTGACTGATTTTTATCTGAGAATTTATATTTCTTAAAAAGCTTCATTTTCTTCGCTTCTTCCTTTCACGCAATGATTTCCATATCCAGAACACAATGTATCCGAGCATTCCCCCTAATGTGTTCAGGATCAAATCATCCACATCACAACATCCAACCTTCATCACCAGCTGTGTCAATTCTATCATCAGACTGAGATTAAATGAATGTACCGCTACAGTAAAAAATTTGAGTCTGTATTCCGTCAGATATGGTAAGAACATGCCAAATGGCATAAATGCAACCACATTTCCAAGCAGATTCGCAAGAACTGCCTTCATTCCCAGCTGATCGTAATACTGAATAAATCTCTTAATCTCCCTGAATGGTGTCAGATTATACCGATACTCGGTTGATACAATGGTACGCCCCAGTAATTCTGCAAAAAACATAAAATATACCAGTGCGCCGATATACAGAAAAAAAGCACCCCATCCAAGAAAATGCAATAATTCTTTTTTGGTTTTCTTTTTCAATCTTTTTTTCACAACAACCTCTGATTTTCTATTCTTTCATCAATTTGGAGCGGACACTGCTGATCCGCTCCCTTTTCTTTCCAGTACCGGATCTTCTATCCGCTCCTAGAAAAGCTTATCTGACTTATGTGAAAGGAGTCTTCCTCCATTGATGATCATCATGATTCCTGTAACTACACCAACTGCAAGAACAATGATTCCCATAACCAGGCTGGTTACTCCAGTGGACTTCATTTTTTTGTAAAGTTTCTCATCCATTATACTTTTTACCACCTTTCCCAATTATATTTTCTGTACACATGGGATCTTATTTTGCGCTTTTTGCTCCGTACTGTTCATAATAATGATCGATTGCTGCCTTGATCTCATCATTAATCACAATTTCCCCATTGCATTCTTTATTATAAAGATGTTCTACAACTTCTTCCATTGTAACGATTGCATTTGCACCAAATCCATATTTTTCCTGAATTTCATCAAGTGCACTCTGTTCACCTTTGCCTTTTTCCATTCTGTTCAAAGATACCATCAGACCTTTAATTTCCACATCACCCTGTGCTTTGATAATAGGGAATGTTTCTTCGATTGATTTTCCTGATGTAGTAACATCTTCAATAATCACAACTCTGTCACCATCTTTGATCGGACTTCCAAGCAGGATTCCTGTATCTCCATGATCTTTTGTTTCTTTTCTGTTTGAACAGTATCTGACATCTTTGCCGTATAATTCGCTAATTGCCATTGTTGTTGCGACACTCAGTGGAATTCCTTTATATGCAGGTCCAAATAACACATCAAAATCAAGACCATAGTTGTCATGGATTGCTTTTGCATAATACTCACCAAGTCTCTTTAACTGAGTACCTGTTACATATGCGCCCGCATTCATAAAGAATGGAGATTTTCTTCCGCTCTTTAATGTAAATTCCCCAAACTTCAAAACATGGGATTCTACCATAAATTCTATAAACTCTTTTTTGTACTGTTCCATTTTTCTTCCTCCTTGTCGATCCGTGAACTCATTTTATATTATGCACTGTATTTCGTTTCTATTATTATAATCTGTGGGTGATACATCTGTAAATCCATAAATCACCATTTATCAAGCTATTTTTCAAAATATTTACTACTTTACACAGCCGATCAGATCGCGAATATCTTCGATCTTATTTTTTCTCATATAAGCTTCAATTCCTTCTACGACCTCTACTGTTGTATAAGGATTATGGAAGTTTGCTGTTCCGACTGATACTGCAGTCGCTCCTGCCATTATGAATTCAAGTGCATCTTCAGCACTCTGGATCCCACCCATACCAATGACAGGAATCGCTACGGCATTTGCTACCTGATAGACCATTCTTACTGCTACTGGCTTGATAGCAGGACCAGAAAGACCGCCTGTTTTATTTGCTACTGCAAATGTTCTGCGATTTACATCGATTTTCATTCCTGTCAGAGTATTGATCAGTGAAATGACATCTGCGCCACCTGCTTCTGCAGCTTTGGCCATTACCGTAATATCTGTTACATTCGGACTGAGTTTCATAATAACTGGCTGTTTTGCATGTTTTTTGCATGCTGCAGTAATCTTCTCGACTGCCTTTGGATCCTGACCAAATGCGATTCCGCCCTCTTTTACATTTGGACAGGAAATATTGATTTCAAGCATATCGACAGGCTGGTCTGCGAGACGTTCTACGACCTCAATATAATCTTCTTCTGTTCTTCCACAAACATTTACAATGATCTTAGTATCATACTTTTGTAAGAAAGGAATATCTCGTTCTGCAAATACATCGATTCCAGGATTCTGAAGACCGATTGCATTAATCATTCCACCATATGTTTCCGCAATACGTGGAGTTGGATTTCCAGGCCATGGTACATTTGCGACACCTTTGGTCACAACTGCTCCAAGTCTGTTCAAATCTACATATTCGCTGTATTCCGCACCAGAGCCAAATGTTCCGGATGCAGTCATGACTGGGTTATTTAATTCTACTCCTGCCAGATTAACCTTTGTATTCATCACCATCACCTCTAAAATTCTATATCTTGTGCTCTAAAAACAGGACCTTCCTTACATACACGTTTGTTGTGTACATGAGAATGACCATCAATTTCCTTTGATTTACATACACATGCAAGACAGGCACCAATTCCACATGCCATCTTTTCTTCCATGGAAATGAAACATTCGATCTGATTTTCTATTGCATATGCTTTGATTGCACGTAACATTGGAGTTGGACCACACGCATAAATAATATCGCCTTTGATTGCATGTTCTCTGACTGCATCAAGTACATTTCCTTTCGTACCCGTGCTTCCATCCTCTGTTGCAATTGTCACATGACCATATTTTTCAAATTCTTCATTCAGGAACAACTCATCCCGGTAACCAAGAACAATTTCTTTCTCACAATTCAACTGTTTTGAGAGTTCCAGCATTGGTGGAATACCGATTCCACCGCCAAAGATGATCGCCTTCTTATCGGAAAGTGTATATCCATTTCCAAGCGGTCCCTGAATATCCAGTTCTTCACCTGCACCATATCCTGAGAATTCTGTCGTCCCTTTTCCAACGGTACGGTACACGATCCTGATCTGGTCGTCTTTGATTTCACAAATACTGATTGGTCTTGGAAGCAGTCTTGCTCCATCTTTTGAATAAACTGAAATGAACTGGCCCGGAACTGCGCCTTTTGCAATCTGTTTTGTTTCCAGCCACATACTGAAAACGCCTTCTACTATGTTTTTCTGTTCTTTAATAAGTGCTTTTTCTCTATAACTTTCAGCCATCTTACAAATCTCCTGCTTTTTCTTATTTTACACGCCAATCCAGCCATGTATCCCACCAAACTCATCGTGGATTACATGGCTGTTTGCTTTTTTATTTTGCAGCCTTCAGTGCGCCATTGATATCAGCGAGCATATCAATAACTGCCTGTCTGGATGCATCTGCATAATTTTCTGCTCCGAATTTTGCATATGGTTCTTTTTTATATGCTGCAATAATTCCTCTTGAACTATTGATAATTGCACCAAGTCCATCTTCATTGAAAAAATGAACCAGATCTTCTCCCTTTCCACCCTGTGCACCATAACCAGGTACCAGAATATAGGATTTTGGCATGATCTTTCTGAGTGTCTTACCCATTTCCGGATAAGTAGCACCAACAACAGCTCCGATATAGCTGTAATCTTTGCCCATATGGCTTTCGCCCCATTTTGCGACCTGCTCACCAACGATTTCATATAACGGTCTGCCATCGATTAATCTATCCTGAAATTCTCCACTGGATGGATTTGAAGTCTTGACCAGAATAAAAAGGCCTTTATTTTCTTCTTTGCATACTTTAATAAAAGGATTGATACCGTCAGATCCAAGATATGGATTGACTGTTGCAAAATCTTCGTTAAATGTACTGTAAGATTTTGAACCGACCTGTACTTTACCAAGATGTCCGACTGCATAAGCTTCTGAAGTAGATCCGATATCGCCTCTCTTGACATCTCCAATCACAACAAGATCTTTTTCCTTGCAATAGTCTACTGTTTTCTGGAATACTTTCAGTCCTTCGATTCCAAACTGTTCATACATGGCGATCTGTGGTTTTACTGCTGGAATCAGATCATAAGTCGCATCAATGATTCCTTTGTTGTACTGCCATACTGCTTGTGCTGCACCTTCGAGTGTTTCACCAAATTCTTTATAAGCCGCTTTGGTAATATGTTCCGGAATATAGCTTAACATTGGATCAAGTCCAACTACAATAGGTGCTTCCAGTTTCTTAATCTTGTCTACTAACTTGTTAATCATGATTTTTTTCCTTTCAATCCTTAATCCTAAAACTTTACTGCAAATGTAATTAAAACAATGAATGTATCAGCTATTTAAGCCTGTACATCATCATAAATCACTTCACCGGCTACAAGAGTCTTTTTCACTCTACCCTTGACCTTCATTCCGTTAAATGGTGTGTTCTTACCCATGGATACGAATTTTTCACTGTCAATGACCCATTCTTCCTCTGGATCAATGATCGTAATATCTGCTATTTTACCTTCCAGCAGGGTTCCTTTATCGATCTTTATGATCTTTGCCGGATTATAGCTCATTTTTTCTGCCATCTGCATAGGAGTCAGATATCCTTTGTGTACCAGCTCTGTCATTGTAAGTGCTACAGAAGTCTCAAGTCCTGTGATTCCAAAAGGTGCTTCTGCAAATGGACGCTTCTTCTCATCTTTATGATGAGGTGCGTGATCTGTTGAAATGACATCCATAATATCATTTTTCAGTCCCATCTTCAGAGCTTCCACATCTTTTTTACTTCTAAGAGGTGGATTCATCTTATAATTGGAATCTTCTCCATTCACATCCTCATCTGAAAGAATGAAATGATGTGGACACACTTCTGCAGTAACAGGAAGGCCTTCCTGTTTTGCGATCTTTACCATCTTTACACTGTCCTCTGTGGAACAGTGGCACAGATGAAGTGTTGCACCGGTATTTTTTGCAAGCAGGATATCACGTGCGACAATGGTATCTTCTACTGCATTCATGATTCCGAACAACCCAAGTTCTTTTGCACGTTTACCAGCATTCATGACACCTCTGGCAAGCAGATTCTTGTCTTCGCAATGTGCAAATACAGGAATTCCTACTTCTGCTGCAAGACGCATTGCCTGACGGTATACTCTTGCATTCATTACTGATTTTCCATCTTCACTGATTGCGATTGCACCATTATCATGCAGCTTTTCGATATCATTCAAATATTCCCCATCCTGTCCAGCTGTAATTGCTGCAACTGGTAGAACATTAACCTTAGTGACATCTTTCGCTTTTTCTTTCACATAATTCAGTGTTTCCAGACTGTCTACAACAGGTCTTGTATTTGGCATTGGACACACCGATGCAAATCCACCTTTGGCTGCTGCTGCCGCTCCGGATCTGATTGTCTCTTTATGTTCAAAACCTGGTTCTCTGAAGTGAACATGCAGATCTATCAGTCCAGGCATTACAAAACATCCTTTTGCATCGATTGTTTCATCTGCCTGTTCATTAATATTTTCACTTACTTCTTTTATTAAACCATCTTCAATCATCAGGTCATAAATTCCGTCTTTTCTACTTGCAGGATCGATCACCCTGCCGCCTTTTATTAATGTCTTCATTCTAAACCTCCATGCATGTGGTGTAAGTATTTTCAAACATAAACTTACAGGTTGAAAGATTTACTTCCAGCCTTTTCACCTCAGCGTTTTATAATTTTGGTAAACTTTGCATACTATATTTAATAGTACCACAATTGCTGTATACCCGCAACAAAAGAGCATATTTATTTTGCTGCCTGTAACAGCTCCTTAAGCTCTTCTTCATCAAAAGTATAATTGGTATTACAGAAGTGGCAATTTACTTCAATTGGCTTATGATCATCGATCAGACTCTGAATTTCTTTTTGTCCTACACTGATAATTGCTTTTGCTACTCTTTCCTTGCTGCAGTTACAGTGAAATTTTGTTGGAACTGTATCCAGAATTTCCAGTCCAAATTCTCCAAGGATCTCTTCAAGGATCATTTCAGGTGTCATTCCATTTTCCATCATTTCTGTAACAGACTTGATTTCACCGATCTTTTTCTCAAGACGGCTGACAATTTCTTCACTTGCATCTGGAAGAAGCTGAATAATAAATCCGCCTGCTTCTTTGACCGTATTATCTTTTGACATCAGAACGCCCAGACCAACAGATGATGGAACCTGTTCACTTGTTGCGAAATAGTAAGTCAGATCATCTGCGATCTCACTTGTTATCAGGATTGTATCCCCTACATAAGGTTCTTTCAATCCAATATCCTTAATAACACTCAATACACCAATTCCTACTGCAGATGCGACATCCAGTTTGCCATCCTTTGTATTTGGAACAATAACAGATGGATTATTTACATACCCTTTCACATTACCATGTGAATCAGATGTTACAGTCAGTCCCCCCATTGGACCATCTGCTTTGATCTGAATTGTAAGGAGATCTGCATCCCCTTTCATCATGCTGCCCATCATAGCTCCACCACTCAGAAGTCTTCCAAGTGCTACCGTTGCAATTGGACTTGTATTATGTCTTTGTCTAGCTTCCTCTACCATTTCTGTAGATTTAACTGCAAATGCTCTGATCTGGCTATCTGCAGCGGTTGCTCTTACAATATAATCGTTCATTTTATCCTCATTTCCGCGCGTACCCGCACTTTTTCATATGGTATGATTGCATTGCTCAGTACTATTCCCTAAATTCATTCTCTAAACTGATTAGAATCTAACTATAAAATACAGTCTCTCGCTTTCTTCATCCGGTTCCCTTTTGGAAAAAGCGTCATAAATCCGTACAGATGCTGCTCCGGCATCATCTAATGCCTTCTTTACATCATCCAGTGAATAGCCTTTCTGAATATGTGTTTCTTCAAATCGATCAAAACTGCCCTGTTCGTTCTTTATAAAGATGTGCAGTTTATATTCATTAATATCTTCATCTTCATAATAATAGTTGTCCCAAATATAAGCGGAGTCTTCTCTATTCTCAGCAAATGTATCATCTCCCAGCAGTTCTCGGAAGAAATACTGTGTCTTTAGATCAAAGATCAACACCCCGTCTTTTTTTAGGCTTTTCTTTGCACATTTAAAGAAACTGACGAGATCTTCTGCCTTCTGGAGATAATTAACCGAATCACAGATGCTGATAATCGCAGATACCTGCTCAGGAAGTTCAAATTCCCGCATGTCCTGTTCTGAATATACAATTCCCTCTACATTTGATTCATGCATTTTTTCATCTGCAATTGTCAACATATCCTGAGAATTGTCAATTCCGATCATCTGGTACCCATTCAGTGCAAGCAGCTGTGTCAGTGTTCCTGTTCCACAACCTGCATCCAGCAGCGTGTGTCCTTCATTCTGTCTGATCTTGTTATCATCCAGTAACTGGCAGACATACTCTGCCCATTCCACATAGGGAATGTTATCCATAAATTTGTCATAGACCCTGGCAAATTCTGTGTATGAGTTCATTCTTTTCCTCCATCTTAGCAAATTCTTTACAATATACTAACAATTTTTGCCGTTAAAAGCAAGCTTGATTATTTAACCTGTTTCCTCTATACTTATCTTATCCGCTTTTTTGCATCTTACTTATAGGAAAAGCGTTTTATTTATGTATTATTACCAGAGAGGATTTAGATACGTGAACCAGAGACTATTCAAAACAGGCATTCAGCTGGTAAATCTGAAAAAGATGATCATTCCGGCTGTTTTTTTATGCGTTCTGGCCGTTCTTGCGCTGCGAATTCCAGTCCTGAACTGTCTGTTTCCAGCATCATTTTCTACCGGACAGGACTCCGCCGATTTATATAAAAATAATATTCATTATATTAACTGTACCATTGATAAACTCTATTACACCGGATTCGACTACACCCAGTCCTCCCGTGTAAAAGGACATTATTACTACACCCTTGAGGATGGCAGATGTGACATTTTTCTGCTTTCCAGCGATTTCGTGAACAATGCCGGTTCTACTGCAACTGATACCAGTGAAAATGCTTCTGTAGAAGATCCATCCAGAGCATCCGGTTCTGTTCCCGCCATCCTTGAAAATGTAACGTTCAATGCTCGTTTTATCTCGCACAAAGGCACAATGGAAGCACTGCTCAAACTTCTTGCACGTGATCTTGGCTGGACTTATCAGGGTATATCTGCCTGCACGCAGCCACTGATCATCAGTCAGTACCATTACAGCATTGTACCTTCCGTCATTCTCGGAATTTTACTGGCCATTGCTTTTGCAGGAACCATTCTGCATATGATCGTACTTGCCTGCAATATTATTTCACCGTATCAGGCGACGACTTTTTACAATCTAAAAGGGCGCCTGTTCCGCCGTCATGCACTTACCGCCACTGCATTGGAACTGGAGAAAGATCTGCATTTTCGCCGTGAAAATATGTATGTTACCAATAATTATTACGTCTATAAAGGCTCCTGGCATATGGCTGTCATTCCTCTGGAAACAATGGCCTGGGCTTATATTCGTCCAAAATGGATACCTTTCGGGCCCTGGAAATCCCGTCCTTACATCATAACCATTGTTACGAAGAAGAAGCTCAAGTTCCGCTACTATTGGAAAACCGAAGATACCGCAAATATCTTTCTGACTTATCTCAGACAGAACAATCCCAATATGCTTATTGGGAAACAGAGTCGTAAAAAAATATAAAAAAAGTGGGTCGATGTTGTGCACATCAACCCGCTTTTTATTTATAAATGCTTACTTACCGCAGCATTTCTTATATTTCTTACCAGAACCACATGGACATGGATCATTACGTCCGATCTTTTTATCTCTGATTACAGTATGAGAAAGCTTCTGTTCTTTGTATAACTTCTTACGATCTTCTTCTGGAAGAAGTGCATCCCACTGTGGAAGGTCATATAACCATTCAGCTTTTGCTCCGACCATATTGTAATAAAGTTTTTCTTTGTCGAAATCAAGGCTTACTTCTGTTCCTTCTTCCATAGTTTCAATTGGATTAGGAGTTTTCAGACTGTCGTTGATTCCATCAAGGAAACCTACCATGATCAAAGGTTCAACTTCGTATTTTTCAGCGAGTTCCTTTACTGTTCCTTTTACCACTTCATCAGGTGTAGAAAGGATCTTTTCGTAGATTCCTTTTTCAAGATTGAAATATGTGCCCCAGAATTCTGTTGCCTGTTTTTCGTTCATTTCTGTCTCGTAAGCTAGATTTCTCCATGTTTCGAGTAATGTCATATCTGTGTACCTCTCATTTTTCGTTTAGATTGTTTTATAAATATTTAAAAACAGGTGCCATATTGCTATAACACCTGTTCAAAATAGCGATTACTGTCTTGTGATCTTATATCAGTGCACGACGGCATTTCTACAGATAACTGCTGAAAAGCGATCCTGTAAGAGAAGCATTATAACTTCCTGTTCCCGTATATCCGGATGATGCCAGGCTTGCCAGTTCTGATACTGACTGATTATACATGGTGGAAGCACTATAAGCTGTTCCATATGCATAAGAACCCGTTCCGTTGAACAATGATTTCACATCACTCATATCTGCTGCGTTAAACTTCGTCTTATCCAGAGTCAGTTTATTATTTGAATCATAGGTAATACCAATATTACTCAGCAGATCCTGATTGGCTTTTGTATTGCCAACGAGATTGGATGCTGAATTCAGTACTGATGTATTTGATGATTTACCAGCACTTTCAATTGTTGCATTATAATCGGAAACAAATGAAGATACTGCTTTATAAATTGCATCTTTATCATATTCCTGTGTCTGTGTTCCATCTTCCGCTGTTACTGTCTTTTTGTTGAACAAGGACTTTGTTCCTGTCTGCTGCAGTGCCAGTGCTGATTCCTTTAATGACTTGGCATTATCTCTTACGGACATTGCCTGCGTCTTTTGTTCACTTATATCCGTTGAACCGGACAGTGTTGAACCTACCAGTTTGGAAGCACCTGTACTACCAGCATAATATGCTTTTAACAGCTTTGCATACGATCCGCTCCTGATACTTGCGTAGTCAGAAAGATACGTATTGTTTGTACTTCCAGATGATGATGTACTAAAGAAACCTGAAGTAACACCATAGTAAGAATTGTTCATAATTGTACTTAATGATGTTGCCATATCTAATCCCTCCTTGATATGAACGTGTCGGCCTCCATGCCTTTTCCACTTTTGTAATTAAATATACTCGTGTTCCATTTTTACTTCTACATTATATCATAAATTGACTGAAAAACAACCTGTTTTTTCTTCTCTGCCACACTGCCTCTGACATAATTCTACAGAATTCTATCTACAGAACTCTATCTACAAAACTCTATCTATAGAAATCATCTGCTGGCATTGTGCCACCTACTGCAGCCGGATTCTGATCAAAGAGTACCTGCAGATATGCAGAAACCTTATTCTTCATTTCGTCTCCATTGATAAATGTAATATTGCACATTGGAATTGCCTTCTTTGCAACTGCTGCTTTAAAGATATCGAAATCTTCTACAAGCTGTGCTGCTTCATCTACATTTTCATTTACAAAAGTAACTGAATCCTGATATTCTTTTACGAACTGTTCTACAACTTCTGGATTTTTTTCTGCAAAATCTGCATTGACGGCTACGACACCAGTTACCACACTACTGTCAGCACCGGCATATTTTTCCCATTCCTTTGTCACATCCAGTGCGATATTGACTTTATCGTTCTGCATCATGACTGTTGTAACATATGGCTGTGGAAGCATTGCAACTACGTCTTCTCCCTGAGAAAGCATTGCAGCTACTTCTGTAGCTTCTGATTTATATTCGATTGTAACATCTTTTTCTGGATCGAGTCCTGCTGATTTTAACAGGTAATTTAATGTGTATTCAGGTGTTGTACCTTTTCCTGTTGAATAAATAGTTTTTCCCTTGAGATCTTCTACTGATTTTACACTGTCACCAGTCTGAACGATGTAGAGAACGCCAAGTGTGTTAATACCAATAATATCTACCTTACCGTTGCTCTTGTTATAAAGGGTCGCTGCTGCGTTACATGGAAGTGCTGCAATCTGAACATCACCTTTGATCAAATTTGATGTAAATTCATCTGCTGTTCCGGCAATCTGGAAATCATAATTATTTGATGCCGTACCTTCTTTTGCATTTTCCATGATCTGTACCATACCAATTGCTGTAGGACCTTTTAATGCTGCGACCTTAACGTCTGCCTTCTGTGCTGTTTCCTGAGTTGTTGTTTCTGTAGCTGTTGCATCTGTACTCTTGCTACCATTGCATCCTACAAGAGCCATTACCATAGCAACAAGCAGAATTGCAGCTGCTAACTTCTTCATTTTTTTCATATTTTCTCCTTTTCTGGCATTTTTATGCCTTTGAATACATAGTCTTGACGCTGATTCCTTTTATCATTCCAAGCTTTCCTGACATAGAACTGATGACATTATTCGGTGCATCCACAACGACACTGATAATATTTACGCCCCGTTGTTTATACGGAATCCCCATTCTTCCAATGACATACTCTGCATACTCATGCAGAATCGTATTTACCATCGATGAATTTTCAACATCTTCAACAATGATCCCGACAAGTGCGATTCTTTTCTCCATATCTTCTCCTTTTGCTGCACAAATAAACTTTTTATCAGATATTCTCCAATAAAAAGTCCTGTATTCCCGCGAAATAAAAAAGTGTCTGCGACACTTCAACTCCCCTGCCCCTCAATCTTTGAGGGG
>CAJMQE010000061.1 GCA_905215405.1 uncultured bacterium | reverse complement strand
ACGTACGGTTCAATGAGAGGGAAATAATGCTAGCCATTATTTCTCTACTCTATTTGTAACTATTATTAAACTAATTCAACACTGATTACCATTTTATAAATGCTTCCGTTGTCTTCTTGAGATCATTAACGACCTTCTCACAATTGCTCATCTGTGCACTGATATTACTGATCTGTTCTACCAGCTCATTCGTACTCTCAGATGAAGAGTTTACACCATTCGTGCTCTCTTCAATAGCGCTTGAGATTCCCTCAACAGACTGTGTCAACTGATTGATCAGTTCTCTTACGTTTTCTGCCTTCTGCGCACAATCACGCATTGTGTCATTAACATTTTCCGCATCGTCTCGGTACTGTTTTCCTGAAGTAACAAAATTATCATAATCTTCAAATACACGTCCATTGATGAAATCGACCATCTTCTGTGCATTTGCACTCAGATCCTGTACTGCAGAAACAACGATTTCATTAATATGCTGAATGTTATTTGCTGTTTCCCTGCTATTGTCTGCAAGCTGTCTGATTTCATCTGCTACGACTGCAAATCCCTTTCCTGCATCTCCAGCTCTGGCAGCTTCAATTGAAGCATTCAGGGCAAGCAGGTTTGTCTGACTTGATATATCCAGAATATCCCCGGTCAGCTTATTGACCTGTTCGACACTCTTACTATTTTCAATTGCAGATTTTAATGTATCAATAATATCTTCTACCATTGAGTAAGCAGCATCTTTACTGGAAACAGCACTCTGCTCCAGTTCTACTGCTCTTGCTTTCATTTCTTCCGAATAATTCAGCATCGATGTGGTGGACTCAGCCACCTGAGACATTTCACTGTCTGTAGATACCGTATTTACATTTACTTCCTGTATTGTTGCTGAAATTTCCTGCATTGTTGCTGCAAGTTCCTCCATGACAGAAGAAATTTCATTGGTACCATCATTGGCAGTATGTACATTACCTGTAACTTCGTTAACAACAGTTCCCATTGTATTAGACGTTGCGATCATTTCGCTCATGATCTGACCAAGCTTATCCATGAACTGGTTTACGCCGCCTGCAAGCTGACCGATTTCATCTTGTGTTGTAACTGGTACACGTTTGGTAAGATCACCCTGATTCTGATTGATTTCTGTAATAATCTCATTCAGACTGTCTTTAGATTTTGTCGCTGGATTTACAACAGTTCTGATCACAAGCAGTATAACCGCTGCACCAAATGCGGCAATCAGGACTCCAACAATCACAACAAGCGTAACCCCTACTTTGAAAGAACGTGCCTGGTTCTGTGAACCAGTAATCGCTCCCTGGTAAATGATATCTTTTAACTGTGATAATTTATCTTCAATATTATTAGCAAAAGTTACAACTGTTCCATTTGCTCTTGTAACAGCCTGAACGTTCAACCCTTTATCAACAAGTGAAAGTGTCGTATCATATTCAGACATAAATGATTTATAAACTGACTGATACTGGTTAAAAAGATCCAGTTCTTCTTCGCTAGTTGCAAGACTCTGATAATTGTCCATTGCTTCCGTCAAAGACTGTTTATCCTCATCAATTGTTTTACGAAGATCTGCTCTCTGTTCATCTGTTACAACTACCAGATAAGCGTACATATTTTTATGTAACTTCTGAAAACAGTTCGACATTGTGTCCACATAAATAATTCCCGGCATATACTGTTCGGTTATCTGATTGCTGGCATTATTGAGCGACCGCAACTGAAAACCACTAAATGTATTTCCAATTACACCAAAAATCACCATGACAAGTACCGGAATAAGAACCTTTAATTTAATACTTTTCTTCATTGTATAACTCTCCCTTTATATAGCATTGTGTGCATTATATCATTTACCCTCATTCGGGCAACAGATTTTTTGTCATAATCTGTAAATATTACATATTTCTACTATTTTTGACCGACATATAGTAAAATACATTCTCCTACTTATCATAAGTACTTGTATTAAATCAGATATCCTGGAGTAGATAAGTAACGTTCTCCTGTATCTGGGAATATGATTACAATTTTTTTATCTTTATTTTCAGAACGTTCCGCAATTTTTTTGGCAGCAGCAAGTGCAGCACCTGAAGAGACTCCGACCAGAATTCCTTCTGTTTCTGCAATCTGTCTGCCCTCCTGATAAGCATCTTCGTCTGAAATTGGAATTACTTCATCAATAAGTTTTGTATTCAGAATTTCAGGAATAAATCCGGCACCAATGCCCTGAAGTTTATGTGGGCCTGGCTTTTTGCTTGAAAGAACTGCTGAAGCCATAGGTTCAACCGCAACGATCTGAATTTCAGGATTCATCTTCTTTAAAAATTCACCTGTTCCAGTAAGGGTACCACCTGTTCCAACGCCAGCAACCAGGATATCAACATGACCGTCTGTATCATCCCAGATTTCTGGGCCTGTGGTTTTTCTATGTGCTTCCGGGTTCGCCTTATTAACGAACTGTCCTGGAATAAAAGAATTCTCAATTTCCTTAGAGAGTTCTTCTGCCTTTTGAATTGCACCGCTCATTCCTTTTGCTCCATCTGTCAGAACAATTTCTGCACCAAATGCCTGTAACAGATTTCGACGTTCCACGCTCATTGTATCCGGCATAGTCATGATTGCACGATAACCTCTAGCTGTCGCAACTGCTGCAAGTGCTATTCCTGTATTTCCGCTTGTAGGTTCAATAATTACAGAGCCTTTCTTCAGAACGCCTCTATTTTCAGCATCTTCAATCATTTCTTTTGCAACTCTGTCTTTTGCACTTCCGGCCGGATTAAAATATTCCAGTTTGGCAAGAAGTTGTGCATTTATCTGATTCTTTTTTTCATAACGGTTCAATCTGAATAATGGAGTGCCACCAATCAGTTCCGTTAACTCATTGTAAATTCTTCCCATTAAAATTCCTTCCTTTCCATTTATGGCGTGTTGTCCATTGCTTACATTGTGCAACACAATAAAAAACTTTCCATATTATACCATACTTTTGGTATAAATGACAGCATTTATCTATTCTATAACAAGTTTTCAGTCATTCTTTTGTAAATCTTCTTACAAATTCACTTTTTCAAGACATTTTACTGTATATTCTTTTACTCTTTTATCCAAAAGCTCTTTTTCTCTTGTTGAAATCGTTTCCATAATTTCTGGCAGTTCATCAGCAGCCTCACCAGCAGATTTCAAAAGCTGAGCATCTGTAAAGATATCTCCAATTGCGAATTCCATAATTCCGCTCTGTCTATGCCCAAAGAAATCTCCTGGTCCTCTTAATTTCATATCTTCCTGGGCTATCTTAAATCCGTCATTTGACTGGTTCAGTATTTCTAGTCTCTTTTTGGTCTTTTTATTCTTATTTCCACTTACAAAAATGCAATAAGACTGCCATTTTCCTCGGCCAACGCGCCCTCTGAGCTGATGCAGCTGTGCAAGACCGAATCGGTCTGCATTCTCGATCATCATTACCGTGGAGTTTGGAACATTTACACCAACTTCAATAACAGTCGTGGAAACCAGGACCTGAATTTCATTTGCAGCAAATCGTTCCATGATTTCATTTTTCTCTTTTCCTTTCATCTTTCCATGAAGATAAGCGATATTTATGGAAGATGGCAATTCCGCTCTAAGTTTCTGACTGTATTCAACAACATTTTCAGCTTCCACGTTCTCACTTTCCTCGACCATCGGGCAGATGACATAGGCCTGTCGTCCTTCGCGTACCTGATTTTCAATAAATTTATATGCGTTTAGACGATACCCTTCATCTACAACACAGTTCTTTATTGGAAGACGGTTGCTCGGCATTTCATCAATAATCGAAATATCCAGATCACCATATATGATAATCGCCAATGTCCTCGGAATCGGAGTAGCACTCATTACTAGAATATGTGGATGTCTGCCCTTATTTGCCAGTGCTTCTCTCTGCCCCACACCAAATCTATGCTGTTCATCTGTAATTACCAATGCAAGATCCTGATATTCGACTTTCTCCTGAATTAGTGCATGTGTACCGATCACGATATCCACTTCTTTTGTTTTAATACGTTCATATTCAATTCTTTTCTCTTTTGCCGTCATAGAACCAATCAGAAGCGACGTTTTCAGATTGATACCATACTTTTCAAACAATGCATTGATTGATTCGAACTGCTGCTTTGCCAGTACCTCGGTAGGTACCATCATTGCCGCCTGAAAACCGGCATATGCCGTATTCATTAATGCCAGTGTCGCTACAATTGTTTTTCCCGATCCAACATCCCCCTGAATCAAACGATTCATAAGTTTCTCACTATTCATATTTGCCTTGACTTCTGCCCAAGCGCGAAGCTGTGCGTTTGTCAATGAATAAGGAAGATTGGCAATAAAGGCATCTGTCCTTAGATCATTTAAAATATGATAGTGATTCGGCTGAATGTCATTATGATTTTTTAAACTTCTGACTGCCGTTATGAAGAAGAAAAATTCTTCAAATACAAGTCTTCTTCTTGCTTCCTGATAATCTTCCATTGATTTTGGAAAATGAATCGTCTTAATTGCGTAGTTATATTCGGCAAGGTCATAGGCACGTCTAATTGTCTCTGGAAGATAGTCCTGCATCAAATCCAGATGTTCAATCACCTGTGATACCGCTTTGGTCACGAGTTTGTTAGAAAGACCCTTGGTGAGTCCATAAACTGGCTGCATTTCATTGAGCAGTTTTTGATATTGCGCCATGGTGTACAGAACCGGCTGTTCCATGACATATGCCATATTCTTGAAGACTACACGTCCACGAAAAATATAATGACAGCCATTTTTCAGAGAGGACTTTAAAAAAGGCATATTGAACCAGGTCGCTTTGATGACGTCACCCTTTGCATCTCTTAAAAATGTCGTCATGACTTTCATACTTCTACCTGCATGAAAATCAGGCGTCTTGGCAACGACTGCATCGATTGCAAGAATTGTCTTATCTTCTAATGCTTCATTGATATCTTTCACCATTACCGGTGGCTCATAGATATCGTAATCCCTTGGATAATAGGTCAGCAGATCATCCGTATCATATATATTCATTTTATGAAACAGTTGTGCTGTTTTATCTCCAATTCCTTTTAATTGCTTAATATCCATAATAAATCCATTCTATTTTAATTTAGAATAAGAGTTGACAATTTCTTATCAACTCTTATTACAGTGATCCTGATATGATAAACCGTTTTACTTCATATAAGTAGCAAGTACTTCATTGACAAGCTTGCCATCAGCTTTTCCTTTTACTTTAGGCATCAGAGTCTTCATAATCTTTCCCTTATCCTTTGGTGTTGGATCTGTAATTGATAATTCAGCAAGCGTTGCTTCAACAACACCTTTGATTTCATTTTCATCCATCATCTTAGGTGCATATTCTTCAAGAACTCCGATTGCATAATTACATTCATCAATAATATCTGTTCTGTCAGCAGGTGTTAATGACAAAGTTTCCTTCAGCTGTTTAATCTGTTTTAAAACAACTTTATCACCATCTTCATCAGTGAGTGTTGTTCTGTTGTTAATCTCAAAATTCTTTAATTCTGAAAGAAGAGAAGATAATACTTCTTTTCTCTGTTTGTCCTTTGCTTTCATGGCTTTCACCATTTCAGCTCTGATTTCATCAATCTTACTCATAATTATTGTCCTTTCTGAATGCTCCATACTTTCCAACGGACTTTACTGCTGTCCTGATGGAACTTCCTGGTGTACCAGCCACCGGGTTTCTTAGATAATTTTAACACAATTCCCTTATTTTGCAACCCGCATCCAGAAAATGCATCAGATCTGATCAATAAAGTCACCAAGGAACATCAATGCTGCACCTATGGATGCTTCTTTTCTCTTGCACTTTGAAAAGCTCAGATAGTGTCCACTGGTGTCAAAAGAATTCATCTGCCCGAGCTTGTTCACGATTTCCTCCTGGAATTTTTCCAGATATGGAACCAAAGGGCCACCAATAATGACTTCAGAATCAAACATTGTATAGATATTATTAATACCAATACAGAGTTTATCAATATAATCATCAAAAATCTGACGATATTCCTGTTTTCCATTTCCAAGCATGATAAAGAATTCTTCCATATCAATTCCCAGATCATCTGACAGACGGGAAGTCGATACATACGCTTCCAGACAGCCTTTTCTACCACAATCGCATTCTTTTCCATTCGGAACGATTGTCATATGTCCAAATTCACCAGCACGATTATGCATGCCTTCATAACTTCTGCTTTTTTCCATGATTGCTCCGCCAACACCACGATCGATGAGCAGATACACTTTGTAATTTGCTTCCTGTGTTTCCTCAAAGCTGTCTCTGTACCATAACTCTGCATAAGCACCTGATTTTGCATCATTAACTACCCTGCATGGATACTCAATAAATTGTTTGAGGTTATCCACCGGATAATTACTTGCATGCAGTGTTGGTGCCGATAAGATATTATATCCTTTTTTATCAAATATACCTGGTATTGTAATGCCTACACCAAGTACACATTCTTTTTCAATTTCATTTTGCTCAATTAGATCATTTACAACTTTGCCTAGAAAACGACTATAATACTCACTATTTTCAAATCGTATATCTTCGCTCTTAACAGCAATTACATCCCCATTCATATCAATGATCATCGCAACAATATATTCTCTTTTGATATTTATACTAATCGCAACTTTTGACATTCGGTTAATTACAATTGCCTGTGCTTTTCGACCGCCGGTTGATTCAAAATTTCCCTCGTAGCTAATAAGTTCGCGTTCAAGAAGGACTTTTAAGTTCTGGTTGACCGTTGGTAGACTCAGATCAAGCTTATTTGCTATTTCCTGTCGGGATGTCTCTTTCATGGTATGTATCATACGATAGATCCTGTTTCGGTTCATCCTTTTCAAATCAACAGTAGTAATTTTTGTCGTCATACTAAACTCCTCTATTCTCCAAATACAGCCTTATAATCAGCCTGGAATTTTAAAATTCCAGCATCTGTTAAAGGATGTTTTATCATTTGCTGGATTACTTTATAAGGTACTGTGGCAATATCAGCACCTGCAAGTGCACAGTCCGTAATATGAATTGGATTTCTGATACTTGCACATATAATTTCTGTTCCAAGATCATAATTACTGAAAATATTAGTGATATCCTCAATCAGCTGAATACCTGGACTGGAAATATCATCAAGTCTTCCAAGGAACGGAGACACATAAGAAGCGCCTGCTCTTGCTGCAAGCAATGCCTGATTTGCTGAAAAGATCAACGTTACATTGACATGAATACCCTCTTTCGATAAAACATGTGTCGCTTTCAATCCTTCTTCTGTCATTGGTATTTTTACGACCATATTAGGATGAATTGCTGCGATTTCACGGCCTTCTGCAATCATACCAGCAGCATCTGTCGTTGTTGCTTTGACTTCTCCACTGATTGGTCCATCTACAATTGATGTAATCTCTTTGATCACCTGTTTGAAATCACGTCCCTCTTTTGCAATTAAAGATGGATTCGTTGTTACACCACAGATGACACCCATATCATTTGCTTTCTTAATTTCCTCTACATTAGCAGTATCAATAAAAAATTTCATATTACTTCCCCTTTCCTGTTACCTTTAAATTCTCCTTCCATCTCGAACTATCAGATCTTCTACTGAAGCTTTCTGAAAAGTTCTTTCACGGTCGGATATACTCCTGCAAATTTATGATAAGCGATATCGTATTTTTTTGCAAGTTCACAATCAGGTTCAATCGTCTCAACGACCTTGACAATTGCCTTTGCTGCATCTGATACAGTCCTGTATTCACCACAGGCAACTGCTGCCAGCATCGCTGCACCAAGTGCTGGTCCTTCCTCGGATTCTATTACATCAACTTTAATATTCAAGATATTGGCGATCATCTGTTTCCAGAGCGGACTCTTAGCACCGCCACCACAGATTTTCGTTCTCTCGATCTGAATTCCAAGTGATTTTGCAACTTCAAATGAATCTCTAATAGCAAAAGCGACTCCTTCCAGAACTGCCTGTGTCATATCTGCTCTGGTCGTATCCATAGTAAGTCCGATAAATGTTCCCCGTGCAAATGGATCATTATGTGGAGAACGTTCTCCCATCAGATATGGGAGAAAATAGACATGGTTCTCTCCCAGATTTGATATTTTTGCCTGTTCCTTTGCATAATCCGTGGTTCCAATGATCTCATCCATCCACCACTTATTACAGGATGCAGCACTTAACATGCAACCCATCAGATGGTAGGCTCCATCTGCATGAGCAAAAGAATGAAGTGCATTATGACTGTCAACACCAAAGTGACTGCTGGAAATAAAAATTGTTCCAGAAGTGCCAAGTGATATATTACAACCTCCATCACCGACCGTTCCGGTTCCAACTGCAGCTGCTGCATTATCTCCTGCACCAGCCACTACTTTAACCGTCTCAGGGAGTCCAAGTTCTTTAGCAACATTCGGAAGAAGCGTTCCTACCGCATCAAAACTTTCATGGATTGTTGCAAGCTGCTCTTTTCTGATTCCACAGATTTTAAGCATCTCTTCAGACCAACATTTATGTTCTACATCCATCAGGAGCATACCTGAAGCATCCGATACATCTGTACTAAAGGCTCCAGAAAGACGGTAGCACAGATAGTCTTTTGGAAGCATGATCTTTTCGATCTTGTTAAATGCTTCCGGCTCATTTTCCTTCATCCAGAGAATCTTTGGCGCTGTGAATCCTGCGAACGCAATATTTGCTGTATAACTGGAAATCTTCTCTTTTCCAATTGTCGCATTTAAATATTCGCATTCTTTTGTTGTTCTGCCATCATTCCATAATATAGCAGGTCTTATGACCTGATCATTTTTATCCAGCACGACTAGTCCATGCATCTGTCCACCAAAACTGATTCCTGCAACTTTAGAAGCATCGCAATCCTTAATCAGATCACGAATGCCTTCCATTGTCTGTATGAACCAGTCCTGTGGATTCTGCTCTGACCATCCTGGCTTTGGAAAACTGATTGGATATTCTTTTGATACAATATTTTGAATTCCACCTTTTTCATCCATCAACAGTAGTTTTACTGCTGATGTTCCTAAATCAACACCTATGTATAGCATTTTTGATTCCTTCCCGTGCGTTCCACTGTCATTTCATGACCAGATTCTGAATTTATTATGCTTCAAATGGATTCTCTGTCTTATAAAGCATGCCTTTCGGCTGATTAAATGCAATATCCTCTACGCCAAGATATTTAAATGTTTCAAACAGTGCTTTTCCTGCCTTTGCAAATGCAACTGCTCCATGATGAGGATAATTCTTTTCGATCAGTACATGTCTGTAAAAACGTCCCATTTCAGGAATTGCAAAGATACCAATTGAACCAAATGAGCGTGTTGCAACTGGAAGTACTTCACCCTGTGCGATATATGCTCTGAGTTTTGCATCTGCTGTTGACTGTAATCTGAAGAATGTAATTTCACCAGGGACAATATCGCCTTCCAGTGTACCATTGGTTACTTCAACAGGCAGTGAACGTGCCATGATCATCTGATTCTTCATTTCGCAGAATGCAAGCTTCTTTGATGTTGTATTGCCACAGTGGAAGCCCATAAATGTATCTTTCTGTGTATAGTTAAATTTTCCTTTGATTTCTGAATCGTACATATCGTTAGGAACTGAATTGTTAATATCAAGCAATGTAACTGCATCCTGTGTAATTACAGTACCAATAAATTCACTCAGTGCACCATAAATATCTACTTCACAGGATACAGGGATTCCTCTACCAGTCAGTCTTGAATTGACATAGCATGGAACAAAACCGAACTGTGTCTGGAATGCAGGCCAGCATTTTCCTGTGATGGCAACATATTTTCTAGAGCCCTTGTGCTCTTCGATCCAGTCAAGTAATGTAATTTCATACTGTGCAAGTTTGGACAGAATTTCTGGCTTCTTATTTCCTTTTCCAAGTTCTTTTTCCATGTCTTCTACGACTGCTGAGATTCTCTGATCTCCATCGTGTTTGTGAAATGCCTCAAAAAGATCAAGTTCAGAATTTTCTTCAATTTCAACACCAAGGTTATATAACTGCTTAATTGGTGCATTGCATGCAAGGAAGTTCTCAGGTCTTGGTCCAAATGAAATGATCTTCAGATTACGCAGGCCGATGACAGCACGTGCAACAGGAAGGAAATCCCCGATCATATCTGCACATTCTTCTGCATTTCCAACCGGATATTCAGGAATATATGCATTCAGGTTTCTTAATTTCAGATTATAGCTTGCATTTAACATACCACAGTATGCATCGCCCCTGCCCTGAACAAGATTATCTCCTGTTTCTTCTGCAGCAGCCATATACATAACAGGTCCATCAAAATATTTACAAAGAAGTGTCTCTGGTGTTTCAGGACCAAAGTTTCCAAGATAAACAACAAGTGCATTACATTCTGCAGATTTGATTTCATCAAGTGCTTTCATCATATCTTCTTCATTTTGTACACAAGTCTTACATTCATAGATCTCACCAAATTTCTTTGTATACGCTTTTACGAGATTCTCTCTTCTGGTAATGGATAAAGGCATTGGGAAACAGTCTCTGCTGACAGATACAACACCAAGCTTTACTTCAGGTAAATTATTCATTTTAATATCCTCCATCTATTTCATTCTTTCTATTATTAGATTCTTTCTATAATGAAATCTTCTCTAATATTAATTATTCCTATTAATAAGTTCTCTTTATATTGTGTCTCCAATTCATGATATATCGTATTGGACACAATGCACTTGCTACCATCGATACATGTTCAACCATGTTAACTTTCGACAGTTCTCGATTGTCAGACGGACAGATTTTCACCTTTTAGTCCGCAAAAAGCACCTTCTATACCGGCGTCTTTATGTGCGATCAGCCATTTATTCGTAGCAGCCAGGAGTCTGTCTTCTGTAGCCAGTTCCGGTCTTTCACACGGATAATTTGTTCCTTTTGGCAATACAACAACGCATCTGAATCCTGCGCCATCCATTCCACAAGGTGCATAATGCAGTGTTGTTGCATAGACTTCGATCGCCGTTCCCTTTGGAACAAGAAAAGCTTCTACCTTCTGTGTATCATATGTATGATCGTCCTCGATATCCTGTTCTTTTCCAAGTAGCAGAATCATATCAGTGACTGCAACATTGATTTCAGAACTGCGATGATATTCCAAGCCATTCAACAATTTGTTATGTCCATTGCAATACCCGATCTGGATATCCATGCATCCAAAAACACTTTTCGAAAGCACCTGACATGCCTCCAGCTTTTCCAGTTCTTTATCTGATGGTTCATAAATCACCTCATCTGGTAACGGAGTTTTCTCCATTTCTTTCATAAGTTCGGCAAAATCATATCCCTTCAGAACTCTTCCGTATGGTTTGAAATCTGTTGTATTTACATTTTTGATCAACAAACTTATATCCCCCTTTCCTGCTCTTATCGTACAGGCTTCTTAATAAAATATTAGTACAAACTCTTAAATATGAATAAACAGGTCTTATTTTTGAATCTAGATCAAAATACATTTGCATGCATTGTCTTGCTGAATTGCAAATAGATCCATATAATATTTTTGACATAGACAATATCATAATATCACTTTTATAAAACCTATTATTAAAAGTTATTATTATTTTATCATCTATGTCAAAACATTTCAATACGATTTGAACAATTTTATGTACAAAATCCGATTCTTTTTATGCAATTTTATTTATCTTCAGGTGTATGCCATTTCCAGCTCTGTACTTCTGGAAGGTCACATCCATATTCACTGATATACTGTTTATGAGCAACAAGTGTATCTCGCATCTTCTGTAACAGATAGGAACCTCTATTTCCAAGCTGTGGAAGTGCATTGATTGCTGCTTCTACCAGGTGAAAACGATCGATTTCATTCTGTACACGCATATCAAATGGTGTTGTAATCGTTCCTTCTTCCTGATATCCAAATACATGAAGATTTCTGTTATGTCTGAAATAAGTCAGTTCATGAATCAGTGTTGGATATCCATGGAACGCAAATATTATTGGTTTATCCTTTGTGAACAATGCATCATAATCTGTATCTGTCAGACCATGTGGATGCATGGAGTTCGGCTGCAATTTCATAAGATCGACAACATTGATGAATCTGATCTTTAACTCAGAAATATTATCACGCAGGATCGTAATCGCAGCAAGAGCTTCAAGTGTTGGTGTTTCGCCACAGCCTACCATGACAACATCCGGCTCCTGACCCTGATCATTGCTGGCCCATTCCCAGATGCCAACGCCCTGTGTACAATGTTTAACAGCCTGCTCCATTGTTAGCCACTGTGGTCTTGGATGCTTTGATGTTACTAAAACATTTACATAGTCACGGCTTCTGATGCAGTGATCAAAGCTTGAAAGTAAACAGTTCGTATCTGGTGGAAGATAAATTCTTACGACATCTGCTTTCTTTGTCGCAATATGATCAAGGAATCCTGGATCCTGATGTGTAAATCCATTGTGATCCTGCTGCCATACATTCGATGACAGAATCAGGTTCAAAGATGCAATACTCTGTCTCCATGGGAGCTGATTGCAGACTTTTAACCATTTTGCATGCTGGGAAGCCATAGAATCAACGATTCTGATAAATGCCTCATAGCTTGCAAAGAATCCATGACGACCAGTAAGAAGATATCCTTCCAGCCAGCCTTCACACATGTGTTCACTTAACATGGAATCCATGACACGACCGTCTTTTGCAAGAAATTCATCATTGTCTTTCAATGCATTATTCCAATCACGGTTCGTTACTTCAAAAATCTTGCCCAGTCTGTTGGACATTGTTTCATCTGGTCCAAAGATACGGAAGTTCCTAGTCTCCTCATTGAGTTTAAAGATATCTCGTATAAATCCACCAAGTTCGATCATATCCTGCCCATCTTTTTCACCAGGGGATTTTACCTCAACAGCATAGTCCCTAAAATCAGGAAGTCTCAGATCTCTTAACAGTTTACCACCATTTGCATGAGGATTTGCACTGATTCTGTGGTCTCCCTCTGGTGCAAGTGCTTTGAGTTCAGGAATCAGTCTGCCATCTTTATCAAACAATTCGTCTGGTTTGTAACTTAACAGCCAGTTTCTTAAAATATCTATGTGTTCTGGATGGTCCATCATAACTGGAACCTGATGGGCACGGAATGTACCTTCGATTTCTTTTCCATCAACAACTTTTGGTCCCGTCCATCCCTTAGGGGTACGAAGAATGATCATTGGCCAGAATGGACGTGTCGTATCATTATTTTCACGTGCATTCTTCTGGATGCTCTTGATTTCCTCGATGACTGTATCAACAGTTTCCGCCATCTTTTTATGCATTGTCATAGGATCGTCGCCCTCTACAAAATATGGTTTCCAGCCACATCCGTGGAAAAAGCTCTCGATCTCATCATGAGAGATACGGGAAAAGATTGTTGGATTACTGATTTTATATCCATTCAGATGTAATACAGGTAATACGGCACCATCTGTTTTAGGATTTAAGAATTTATTAGAATGCCAAGCTGTTGCAAGAGGTCCGGTCTCGGCTTCACCATCACCTACGATACAGGTCGTGATCAGATCCGGATTATCGAATACAGAGCCAAATGCATGTGCAATTGAATATCCCAGCTCACCACCCTCATTAATAGAACCTGGTGTTTCTGGTGCAACATGACTGGATATTCCACCTGGGAAAGAGAACTGTTTGCAAAGTTTCTGTAATCCATCTGTATCCTGGCTCACATTCGGATATACTTCACTATAAGTACCTTCCAGATAAGAATTGGAAACAAAGAAATTTCCACCATGTCCTGGTCCGGAAATCAATACCATATCAAGATCATATTTCTTAATGGCACGATTCATATGTACATAAACAAAATTCTGTCCAGGAACAGTTCCCCAGTGTCCAACAATCTTCTTTTTGATATGTTCAGGCTTTAATGGTTCTCTCAGCAGTGGGTTATCCAGTAAATATAACTGTGTTGCGGAAAGATAATTTGCTGCGCGCCAGTATGCATTCATCTTTTCAAGATATGCATCTGTTAAAGGTTCTTTTTCAACGCATTTTGATTCTGTATTCATGTTTAACCTCCATCCATGTAAATCAGATGTCTTTCTTTACCCTAAGATCAACATCTGTGCTCCTACATCTCTTTTTACAATTCTGTATTTTTAACATTTACCCTTACTACTAAAATACTTATCTTCATCCTAATATCTTCTCCCGGGAAAGCCGTCCGATCTTTCAGCTCTCCGGAAGAAAATACTCAAGTAGATTGCTTATGGGTACAATCCACTTATTAAGGCTTACAATTGGGATAAGTAAGTTGCTTTTATAAAATGCATTTATAAAAGTTATTTATATTTTAGCATTTCTTTCCAGATTGTCAATAGCTTTTTGACAATTTTTTCACACTTTTCTTTATCAGGCTAAATTATAATCATGCTATAGTAGGAATCATTAGTTCTTTTCGATCTTTGTCTTTCCATGTTTATGGAATTAAATATTTATAGAAGTACAGTGTTTATGGAATTAAAATATTGATAGAAATCAAATTTAATAGAAATAAATTATTATAAAATTAAATTGTTATAGAAAGCAAATGTTATAAAAGTTAATGGTTATAACATTAAATTGTTATAGAAATCAAATGTAATAGAATTAGATTGTTTATGAAAGTAAAAGCAATAAAAAAAGAGACAGCATCCTATGGATACTGCCCCTTTCTGACTGTACATATTTTATTCTACTGAAACTATATAATAATAAATTGGCTGTCCACCATTCTGAAGTTCAACATCAAGATCTGGATATTTTTCTTCTACTTTTGCTGAAATTGCTTCTGCATCTTCATCAGATATATCACTACCATAGTAAAGACTGATCAATTCTGATTCCTCATTTACCATAGTATCGAGCATTTCAAGAAGAGTTCCATTAATGTTCTGACCAACAGCAGCAAGTCCATCATCGCCTAAGCCCATGATATCGTTACACTTGATTTCATGACCGTCAATGGATGTATCTCTGACTGCATAAGTCAGCTGTCCTGTCTTAACTGTAGACATTCCTTCCTTCATAGATGCTGTATTTTCATCTACTGTCTTACTAAATTCAAAGTTGATCATTGCTGTAATGCCCTGTGGAACTGTCTTTGAAGGTATTACAATAATCTTCTTATCTTCTATAATTTCTGCAGCCTGCTCTGCTGCAAGAATAATATTCTTGTTGTTAGGGAGTACAAAGATTGTATCTGCATTTACTTTATCTGCAGCATTCAGAATATCTTCTGTACTTGGATTCATTGTCTGACCACCTGAAATCACTTCATCCACACCAAGTCCCTTAAAGATTTCTGCAAGTCCTTCACCGGCAACGATAGTAACAAAACCATAATCTTTCTTTGGTCCTTTTACTTCTTCAACCTTAACTTCTGCTTTTTCAGCTTTTTCTTCCTTAACAGCTGCATCAACCTGTGACTGTGCAATTACTTTTGCCTGGTGTTCTTCTCTCATGTTATCGATTTTCATCTTAGTCAGAGAACCATAAGTAAGTGCTTTCTGAATTGCAAGTCCAGGATCATTTGTATGTACATGGATCTTAACGATATCATCGTCAGCTACACATACAATAGAGTCACCAATAGATTCCAGATATGCTTTGAATTCTACTTCATCATTATCATCAAATTTCTTTTCGAGCATAATAATGAATTCAGTACAATATCCAAATTTAATATCCACATTATCAATTGCAGCACCTTTTGCAGCATTGGATACAGGTGATTTATCACCAGCTGATGGAGTGATCTCAAAATCAACTTCTTTACCCATCATAACATCAAATGCGCCCTGCAGTACAACAACAAGACCCTGTCCGCCTGAATCAACAACACCTGCTTCTTTTAATACAGGAAGCATCTCTGGTGTCTGTGAAAGTACATATTCTGCATGTTTAATTACTTCTCTGACCATCTCTTCGAGATCATCTGTCTGTTCCGCCATTTCACATGCCTTTGCTGCTGCGCCCTTGGCTACAGTAAGAATCGTACCTTCTTTTGGCTTCATAACAGCCTTATAAGCAGTCTCAACTGCTCTGTTAAATGCTTCTGCAAGAATCTGAGTATCGATTTCAGAAACATCAGCGATTGCCTTTGTAAATCCTCTGAATAACTGTGAGAGAATAACGCCTGAGTTTCCTCTGGCACCTCTGAGTGAACCACTTGAAATTGCCTTTGCAAGTGTTGCGATCTGTGGATCTTCGATTGCACTTACTTCTTTTGCTGCTGACATGATTGTCATAGTCATATTTGTACCTGTATCACCATCTGGTACAGGGAATACGTTCAAATCGTTAATCCATTCTTTCTTTGCTTCCAAATTCTTAGCTCCTGCAAGAAACATCTTCTGCATAAGCTTTGCATCTATTGTATTAATAGCCACAACAAACTTCCTCCTAAACGAAATTCATAATATTAGTCAATTACTCTGACGCCTTCAACGAAAATATTGATTTTTTTCAGTTCCAGGCCTGTAAATTCCTCGACTTTATATTTTACACTTTCAATCAGATTATCACATACTGTAGATATGCTAACTCCATAAGACACAACTACATGAAAATCTATCTCAAGTTTATTTTCCTCATCTATGTCAACTCTTATACCTCTTGTAAGGCTATCACCTTTCAAAAGTTTAACAAGTCCATCTTTCATGCTTACAGCAGCCATCCCAACGATACCAAAGCATTCTACAGCTGTAGAACCAGCATACTTGGCAATAACCTCCGGATCAATTAAAATATTACCTAACTTGCTGTCCAAATGTCCTTTCATATGAAACCCTCCATTCACGGATAAATTCTGTTAATTATATTTATTATAACCTTTTTCCTAAGAAAAGGAAACCTTTTTTTATTCTGATGACCTAATTGTTAAAGAATCCAAAAGTATTTTTCATATCAAAGTAATTTTTTAACAAAAAACAAGGTAAACCACGATTATGCTGTATTCACAACCTAATCATAGTTTACCTGTCCAATTCACCATTAATTCGCATGTGGAATTAAGCACGTTCTACTAAGCCTGAACGTAAGCATGAAGTACATACATACATTTTCTGAGCTGCTCCATTCACATTAACTCTAACTGATTTAACGTTAGATTTCCACATTTTATTTGATCTTCTATGAGAATGACTCACTTTAATTCCGAAGTGAGCGCCTTTTTCACAAATTGCACATTTAGCCATATTGACACCTCCTTAACGGTATTGGGTTTAACTTCTAAGCCCACAACAATGTGTATTGTATCAGATTTTTTTATGTTTGGCAAGAGATATTATAGAATTTTTTGTAATATTTTCATATTTCAACTCCGCCAGGCGTATTCTGTTTATGAAAACCAGTCTTTAATAAATGATAAATTCTACCAGTGTACCAATCACGCTGTTGATCCTTAAGACCAGTCTGAATTTTTCCGGTTGCAGTGAGCCGATCATATCATAAAAATATGCCACAGCCCTGACGGGAAGCCCGTTCCAGCAAATGAACACGCACATGTTCACTGCCAGAAAAAGGATTTCAAGCGAAAGCATCCATTTTTCCCTCTTCATTTTCATACTCCCTTCTATCAATTCTTAAATTATTCTCCCGCTTTCGATACTGTCCCAGACATCATCTGTCTTATTTCCTTTACCGTTCAATTATCGTCTTTACCTTTCGGCTGTACTTACGATTCTGTAATAGGATTTTGCAGTCATAAGAAATACAATACCATAAACAGTACAAAATGCAAGTAATGTCATCACAGTACAAAAGACAAAAAGGTTGACATCCATCAATCCAAGAATCGCAAGCAACTGTTTGATGATTCTAAAAGAAACTGCAATATGCAGTGCTGTAACAGCAATTGGAAGGAAAAATACCATTAACACCTGGCTGTGAATCGTCTTTTTAATTTCAGCATGACTCATACCAACTTTCTGCATAATTTCAAATCTTTCCTTATCTTCATATCCTTCAGATATCTGCTTATAATAAATAATCAGGACCGTTGCCATCATAAACAGGATACCGAGGAAGATCCCAATGAACATAAAACCACCATACATTCCATAAAAATCCTGTGCACCATCAATTGCATTTTCTGACATCAGGTAAACGCCATCGATCTGTAATTTATAGATTACATCAGATAATTCTCTGATCTGTTCATCCGTTCCCACTGCATTAAAATTATAGTTGTATTCAATGGCATTGTCTGCTGTATCTGAGATCTCTTCCAGACTGGAGTGTCTGTTCATTTCATCGATCAGAGCGTCATCCTGTACTACAACATAGTAATATTTCAACATTTTTTCGTAGGAATTGGATAGCTTTTCATTGACCTTTTTACCTGAATGCTTCACAGAAAAATTCATATTTTCGCCATCTGGGAATGTAAAATTGAGATGATCAATATTAGATAGATTTTCACTTGAATATAATGCAATTTCACCCTCCTGCAGGGCCAGATCTTCTCCTGTCGCTTCCTTATAACAGCTAGCTGAGAGAATTTCAAATCCCATACAATCATCAAGGGAAGCATCCATCAAATTTCGCATTTCCTCACTAGATGGCAGATTAACATTCTGACCAGATAACTGTCCAAAAATATTAATACTACAGATCTTCATATAATCATTTGTCTTAATACCACGCTCATTAATCAGCTCCTGTATCTTTTCATCAACGATCTGCTTCTGCTCCGTATTTTCCAACTTGGCAGTCACATCGATATCTCTTGGATATCTGTTTGCAAGTGCAGCATTTGTTCCTGCATATAGAGAAATCGTAGTAGATATCATAATAACGACCATAGTAGATAAAATACAGATATTGGCAAGCCCCACCGCATTCTGCTTCATTCGGTAAAGCATACCTGAAATGTTCGTAAAATGTTTGATCTTGTAATAATAGTTCTTATTGCGTCGCAGTAACTTCAATAATGCAATACTGCCAGCGGTAAACAACGCATACGTACCGATTACGACAAGTATGACCGCAAGAAAGAATAATACAAGTGCCTTTAAAGGTGATTCAGTTGTCAGTGCGAACCAGTATCCCCATCCTGTCGTTCCAAGTCCGATCAGAGTCATAATTATTTTGGTCTTTGGCTCTTTTTCGCCGATCTGTCCTCCATGAAGCAGTTCAATTGGTTTTGTCAGATGAACTTTTCCAAGGTTATATAAAAGTGTAACTGCAAAAATAATACTAAATAACAATAATGTTGATGTAACAGCTTTCACTGGAATATCAAAGCCAAGTACGACCTGAAAAGATATCAGCTTTAACAGGAACAAAAAGATAATCTTACTGAACACGATACCAAGGAAAAATCCTCCGAGAAGACTTGTTATGGCAATAAAAAGTGTCTCATATATCATCATTTTTGCGATATGTCTTTTTTCCATGCCCAGAATATTGAAAAGACCGATTTCTTTTCTTCTTCTTTTCATCAGAAAGCTATTTGTATAGAACAAAAAGATAACCGAAAATATAATTGTGACCGTTATGGCAATTTTCAAAAGTTCCATCAGATTGCCTGCCTGATAGATATCTTTAAAATTTTTATTATAGATAATCGAGGACATCATATAGTACATCATGATTGTGAACATGCAAGTCAGTATATAAGGAAAATATGTTTTTTTATTTTTTACAATATTTGAGATTGCAAGTTTAGGATAAAACGTTCTATTCAAGTTCCTCACCCCCTGTAGCAATTACAGTCAGTGTATTGGATATCTTCTGGTACATTTCTTCATCTGTCATTGAAGCCTTATAGATCTGATGATATACTTCACCATCCTTGATAAAAAGTACACGTTTTGCACGGCTGGCTGCATTGGTGCTGTGTGTGACCATAAGAATCGTCTGACCATCCCGGTTGATTTCAGAAAACATATTCAGAAGCTGGTCTGATGATTTTGAATCAAGTGCGCCTGTTGGCTCATCAGCAAGAATCAGCTGTGGTTTTGTGATCAATGCTCTTGCCACTGCTGCACGCTGTTTCTGTCCACCAGATACCTCAAATGGAAATTTTCCAAGGAGCTTTTCTATACCAAGCTTTTGTGCGATTGGATCGAGTTTTGCCTTCATCTGCGCATATTTTTCTCCAGATAGGACCAGTGGTAAGAAGATATTATCCTGCAGCGAAAATGTATCAAGCAGATTAAAATCCTGAAATACAAATCCAAGATTTTTTCTTCTGAATGCTGAGATCTCACGATCCTTAATTTTTAATGTGCTTTTGCCATTCAGCAGAATTTCGCCACTTGTTGGTTTATCGAGTGATGCCAGAATGTTGAGAAGTGTCGTTTTACCAGATCCGGATTCTCCCATGATCGCTACATACTCCCCTTCTTCAACACTAAAATTTACATTAGATAAAGCCTGCACCTGATTAGAGCCCAGTCTTGTTGTATACACTTTTTTCAAATTTTTTACTTCTAAAAGAGACATTTTCAATTCCTCCATCTTTTTCTTTATAAATCTATCTCATTGACAATACCCAGTATACAAAAAGATGAAATGTGCTTCCATAACTTAAGCTTACATTTCACCTTTTTAACCTTACGTTTTTGTAAGATTGAAGCAATTACTGACCGGGCCTTAATTTTATGTCCTTCATGCCAGTAATCATTTCTATCTATACAATTGCCAATTTTCATTATTCATTTGTAAAATGATGGCTCTTCTACTGCCTTCCTAATTCCACATTGAAAACAGTGCACTTTCAGAAGTGAGTCTGTGTGTAAGGAATGTCTGATCCACATTTTTATCCTGTGTATAATAAGCTATAGCTGCCATAATGTCCTGACATACATTTCCACTGTTTCCAAACATTACGTTCTTCCACTGATCCACTGGGAAATGACGCTCACCTTTTTCTTTCATATTAATTACATTTTCCCTAATTTCATCCTTTTTACACTTGCATACACAGGTAAAAGGTGTACTTGCCATCCTGCTAGGTACTTCATCCGGAATCAGCCAGTCGGTAACTGCAATACTTGGTTTTCCAAACATCAGACCTTCGACCATTACACTGGATTCTTCCGATACGATCAGATCGCACATTTTCAACGCAGTCATAATACTCTCTTCCGGTTCAATATAATAGACGTTGTCATATTTTCCTTCGTGAAGCTTACGCATTTCTTCTATATTATCAATTATATTCTGATACGTTGCGGACCAGTGTGCCTGTTTAATCAACAGATTTACTGGCAGGTCAGCAAGTGCCTGAATAAATTCATCTTCTTTTCCATCATTTTCCCAAGATGGCGCATATAGAACAGAATAATTATATTTTAATTGAAATTTCTGTTTTAATTCTTCCACTCTATCTGCAAGTGCCGAATCAAAAATCAGATCACTTTTGGGATACCCAAATGCAAATGTGCCGCAGCGTGGACGTGTATAATCCATGCAGGACGCACCTATCCATCTGTCAGCCCAATCCGGACCAGGAACAATACCGATGTCGAACTTATTCCACTGCTCAATTTCCCATATATTTGGCCAGCGATTGTGTCCCTGAGCCATATCGTGTAATAGAATCAGAGAAAAATCTGAATTTTCAGGATGACATACATGCTGGCAATACACACCGATCACAGCCTTTTCCTGCGGGTCTGTCGTATATTTGACCTGATACCCCATCTGCTCTGCAAGATCTCCGATCGGTTTCAGATTAAAATACTCACCTTTGTCCTGATAAAAAAATGTCATAGATGCTGGAAGCTTTTTCTTCTTTGGTTCTAGTGGCATGCGATATTCCGCACAAACAGTATAAAATGATTCATCTGCCTGCATTTCCTGCTGAAAAAATCTACTGCTAAAATGTCCATATGCTTCTCTTAGCGCATTTTCATTCTCCGATAAATCCTTTGGTTGAATCAAAGATTCAGCCACATATGTATTTTGTATACTTATTGACGTTCCAGCTATCATCTCATATAATGCAGCTGTTTTTTGTATATCGCGATACTCCGCATGATAATTCTGCCAGGAAAGGCTCTTTAAATAGGCCGTATTTGCCATCACTACTGACAGGTTTCCATACAGATTGCTCTTTTCTTTTACACAGTAAGCCAAAAAATCTCTGCCACCTAGAATTTTACCAAAATTATTTTCATTGAAACGAACATCAAAATGGGCAAAAATGGTATCTTTAGAATCTATAACTCTTCTTTTTCCTAAGACTAGCTGTAATTGTGGATGTTCTTCCAGAAAACGAACCCGCTCCATAAGAGAATCCGATGGGTATTTATGATTTTTCTCAATAAAACAAAGATATTTACAATTCGTGAACTGAATACAGTCTACGATATCCGCAAATACATCTTCACTATCCAAAATTTCCAGGATCTCAACATTTTGATAGGATTGGCCACTGATAAACGCTTCGATTTCTTCCTGTGTACATTCCACTGATACAATCTGGATGAGCGGTCCACATGTCTGCAAAAGTTTTGTCTGCTGCTGAGCAAACTCCAATTCTGTCAATCCGTTTTTAAGCATAGCAAGACATTTTTTGCCTTCCTCATACATCTGATTATCCATGCATTCCTGTAACAGTGCAAGCCACTGTTCTTTCACTTTTGTTTCCATACTTGTGTCTCCCTTTACTTATGTAATAATTTTGATACATTGGAAATATATCTGTCACCGGGAATATCACGAACGATCTTACTGCTGTTTATATGATCTGTATCAAGTACGCTGGTTGCAAAAAGAGAATTCAGTCTTACAAAATACTCCACCTGATTTTCAATATGAAAATGAACCAATAACTCCTGAAGCGGCAACATCTGATTCAGCCATGAATAGGATCCATAAAGTTCCAGAAGATTTCTAAATAACTCAAACTTCGCACATAGATATTAGCTATGCACCTTGAAAATTCAATACCTA
>CAJMQE010000060.1 GCA_905215405.1 uncultured bacterium | reverse complement strand
GAGGAGTTATCTTAGGATAACCGGATGTAAGATATGATTAATGTGCAGTTTTGAAGGAATAAAATTCTTCATTCTTTTGAGCGAAAGCTACGAAGTATTCCTCGATAGCTCAATGGTAGAGCGCACGGCTGTTAACCGTGATGTTGTAGGTTCGAGCCCTACTCGGGGAGTTTATAAACCAGCGTTTATAATTAGAATATAGTTTGGCTCCATGGTCAAGCGGTTAAGACACCGCCCTTTCACGGCGGTAACAGGGGTTCAAATCCCCTTGGAGTCATTTTTTTAGAATAAAAAATTATATTTGCAATATAATATGGTATATCGGTTTTTAATTAGTTGATAAGGCGACATAGCCAAGTGGTAAGGCGTGGGTCTGCAACACCCTGATCATCGGTTCAAATCCGATTGTCGCCTCTATTTTACCTCACAGACTTTATAGTTTGTGAGGTTTTTTTGTGTTTGTAAAATTATATTGTAGGAGCATTGTAAAATTATATTATAAGAGCATTGCAAAATATAGTGTAAGAGATTTGTAAAGTATACTAAAAGCGACTTCTTGCATAGTAGTAAAATGATATCTATTTTAAGTAGAACCTGTTCACGAGCATTCACGAGCAGTATTGGCCATGTTGTGCACTGGTAGTAATGATAGTTCATAGATAGTTAAACCATAATACTAATGAAAAGTGCAGCATATGTAAGAAAATAGAAAATGTTGTTATTTAATAGAATAAATTGTACTTATCTGCAGGAAATTATGCTATAATAAATAATTGATTAGAATAAGGAATATAAGACTAAGAATAAGGATAAGTGAAAACTGATAGGTTAGAAGGAAAAGGAGAGTATGATGAAGAGAAATAGACGTGTTATGACAATATTTAATCTTATTGTAGTAATGATGTTATTTTCTTGTATGCTGACAGGATGTAAGAAAGATGCAGAAGTAGTAAGTGATATAGTTGAAGAGGAATCCTCAACATATGAAACAATGGCAGAAAGTTCTGCTGATCGGTTTACTTACGATGATCTGGTTGTGGATAATGTAAAAATGGGTATGACAGAAGATCAGGTAAAGAATCAGCTTGGAGAACCAGCCAACATTTATGACAGTAAAGAAGTACTGGCAGATAAAGAGAAACAAAGTGCAACACAGAGTGATACAGCGGCATCACAGGGAGAGACTACAGAGGATAGTGATATTCTTGATGAAATGGTCTATGCCTATAATGATCTGACATTGATCTTTATGCCGGTAGATGGAACATATCAGCTGTGTGCGGCAGCATCTGTTGGAGATAATAATAAATTTTCACGAGGAATTAAAGTAGGTGATTCCAAGGATAAAATATTTGATCTGTTCTACAGAGATGCAAATTGTCTCAATAATAATGTAATGACAGAGGATAATGAAACAATTATTGGTAAATATCTTTACGGAGATTATACGATAGAAAATCTTGAAAGTAAAAAGGTAAAAGATAAGGTCGAATACGGCATTATTGATTATAATGGAAATTCTACTTATCAAGATGGTAATAGTTATATCATTGAATTTACATATTTTGAACCACCATACCAGAGTTCATATGCCAGCGTAAATGATGATTTTGCACAGATGGCATTTGATATTGATGAACAGGGTATGATATCAGGAATAAGATGGTACTATTATCCAGAAGTAAAAGAATAATATATTTTTGTGACCAATTTTTATATTGGTCGATACTATAAGATAACTGGTTATGTTAATATCATTTCCGAGAGGAAGGGTATCAATAAATAATTTGAAAGAAAGGGCATATACGTTCGTATATGAAATAAAGGCATGAATATGAGAGACACAACATTAGTAATTATGGCTGCTGGTATCGGCAGTAGATTTGGTGGCGGAATCAAACAGTTAGAACCAATGGGACCTAATGGAGAAATTATTATGGATTACTCTATTTATGATGCTGTCCAGGCTGGATTTAACAAAGTTGTTTTTGTTATCAGAAGAGATCTTTTTGATACTTTTAAGGAAGTAATCGGTAATAGAATTGAAAAAGTAGTAAAAGTAGAATATGTATTTCAGGAAATAGACCATTTGCCAGCAGGATTTTCTGTACCTGAAGGAAGAAAGAAACCTTGGGGAACAGGTCAGGCAATTTTAGCATGTGCAGGTGTCGTAAAAGAGCCATTTATGGTAATCAATGCAGATGATTACTATGGTAAAGAAGGATTCCAGAAAGTACATGACTATCTTGTCAGTGATCACAAGAAGGATATCGAGTACGATATGTGTATGGCTGGTTTTATTCTTGGTAATACATTAAGTGATAATGGTGCAGTTACAAGAGGTGTATGCGTTGTTGATGATCAGGAAAATCTGATTGGAGTTAACGAGACAGGTGGTCTTGTAAAAACTGAAACAGGTGCTGCTTATGAAGAAGATGGAAAAATGATTCCAATCAGTGCACAGAGTCATGTATCTATGAATATGTGGGGATTCCCAGCAGAATTCTTAAATGAACTGGAATCAGGATTTGTTGATTTCTTATCACAGTTAAAACCAGGCGATGTTAAGAGTGAATATCTCCTTCCAACAATTGTAGATAATCTGATTAAGTCTAAAAGAGCTACGGTTACAGTACTTGAAACAAAAGATAAATGGTTCGGAGTTACCTATAAGGAAGATAAACCGGTTGTAGTGGAGTCAATTAAAAAACTGATCGCAGACGGTAAATACCCAGAAAAGTTATATAAGTAGTGTAAGGAATTCCAGAGCAATTTTAGATAAATCAGTTCTGGATTGAGACACACAGGAATGGAGATTAATATGAAGAAAGTAGCAAGAGGATTTCTATTATTAATTGTAGTCGGAGTGCTAAGTGGATTAATTGGGTATATTGTTTTTAACAGCAAGACTACACCAGTATACAGTTCTACGACAAAATTATATGTTGTTCCAGGACAGGATGCAGAGAATTCTCTGCGGACAGCATCGGGCTCCTTAAATGATGATTTTGCACTTATATTTAAAAGTGATTTAGTGATCACAGATGCACAGAAAACAGCAGGAACTACAGAGGATCTTGCATCTTATATCAGTATTCATCCGGTTGATAAGAGTAATATCATTGAAATTACTTGTGAAAATCCGGATCAGAATACAGCAAAGAAGTACGTTGATGCAGTTGCTATGAGTGCACTGAAGACAACATCAATTATTCCAGTTGAAAAAATTTCAATTCTTTCAGAGGGAACAACTTCTGATACTACATATAAGCCAAATCTGATAAGAAATACACTTCGTACCGGTTTGATCGGTGCAGTAGTTTGTTTGATAGCAGAACTCTTTGCAACAATTATTTTATGTGCTTTCAGAACGAAAGAAGTGGATGATGAAGCAGATTATAATTTCTATTATGGTAATAGAAATCAGTTGGGGAATCAGCCAGTGGCAACACCAGTCAGACAGACTTCTGGAAATGGATTTGAAAGAAAAGACAGTGTTTATAAAAAGCATTTCAACGATAAGAAGAAAAAAGAAGAGTTGGAAGCACAGAAGGCTGATCAGGAAGCTGCAGCACATAAAGAAGGAAAAGAAGTAGATTCAAAAACCAGTAATAATACACTTCGCCAGAGCGAAACTGAGTCGGAAGAAGATATTCTGGAAGATGTTTTATCAGATGACGATATTTTAGCTTCCATTGATGATGCAGATGATATTCTGAAAAATGACACAGATGATGTGGAAATGGCAGCAGAACAAAATATTGAAGAACATCCAGAGGAAATTGAAGGAAGTGTTCCGGTAGATATTGATGTAGTAAATGCTGTATATGATGAATCGGTTAGCCAGGATGAAACGGATGCAGAAGGCGATGATGTAAATGTCGATGCTGCTCTGCAGACAGATTCGATGCGTAATGATGCAGAAAACCAGGTTATGAAACAGGAGAAATCCAGTGCTGAAATATTAGGTAGAATTCCAGAATAACAATTATTTTTTGGTGATTTGACTGAGGGAGGATGAGAACTTGTTTAGTGTAAATATTGACAAAATAGTTGAAATGGATCAGAAGAAACATACAGCATATCAGGAACTTTCCGCTCAGGTACTTGCAAAAGGAGCAAGATATAAGACTATAGCAGTAGTTGGTGCAGGAGGAGTTGCATTTAAACTGGCAACAGAAATGATGAATGCAGGAAATCACATGCTCTTTATTGATGCAGATTTTTCTACTCCGGTATTTTTAGGTAAGTATAAGTTAGGTAAAGATCTGAAAGGTATTTGTGATTATCTGAATGGTAATGAACTACCAGATAAGCTGATCTGCCTTACGAATAAAGAAAATATGCATATTGTTTTTACTGGGGATGTAGAGACACATGCATTGATGGAACCTAATTTCACAGCATTTAATAAACTGATGCAACTGTATAAAGCAGATTTTGATTATGTTGTACTGGAAGCTGGCGAGAACGAAGAAATCGCAAGCAGATGTGATGCAACAATTCTGGTCATGAACGAAAGTGATTACACAGAAAAGAAAGCTCGTAAGGAAGTAGAGAAACTGAGTCAGAATGGCTGTCTTGTGCTAGGAGTCGTACTAAATAATAGTCGTAAATAGCAATGTGAATATCACAGTGTGAAAATCACAATGTGCAAGCCACAGTGTGCAAGTCACAAATAAATGCAGTACTATTCAAAATAGATTTGATACCATTTAAAAATAATAAGTAGTAGTTGAAAGACAGATCATGGTTTATTCAGCTCATGTTCATGCGTGAGTTTGAAAATCCGAGATACTTTCAACTGCTACTTTTTTATTTGGAAACGCTTAGATATGGAACAGTGTGGTATAATTAAGAAAAAAGTGGAGATGATTTCAATGGATGAAAAGACAGAGCGACTTGCTCAAATATTAAAAGAAAGCAATAATATTGTATTTTTCGGTGGTGCAGGTGTTAGTACAGCATCTGGTATTCCTGATTTTCGTAGTGCGGATGGATTATATAATGAAAAGTTAAAAATTAATCTGTCTCCGGAACAACTGATATCGCATACATTTTTTATGAAGTACCCACACGATTTTTATAAGTTTTATAAAGATAAGTTGATTTATCCAGAGGCAAAGCCAAATGGGTGTCACACAGCACTTGCAAAACTTGAAAAAATGGGAAAACTAAAGGCAGTTGTGACACAGAATATTGATGGCCTGCATCAGGCTGCAGGTTCTCAGGTAGTTTATGAACTGCACGGCTCTGTGTTAAGGAATTACTGTATGAATTGCCATGCTTTTTATGATGAAAAGTTTATTCTTGAGTCAGAGGATATTCCGACCTGTCCCAAATGTGGAGGAAGAGTAAAGCCTGATGTTGTGTTATATGAGGAAGGACTTGATAACCAGATTATAAATGGAGCGGTCAATGCAATTTCACATGCAGAAACTCTGATTATTGGAGGAACATCACTTGTCGTCTATCCGGCTGCAGGGCTGATCGATTATTTTCATGGTAAAAATCTGATCTTGATCAATAAGAGCAGTACATCAGCTGATAACAGAGCAGATCTCGTAATCAGCGATGATATTGCAAAAGTAATGAAAGAAGCAGTGGATAGCCTGTAGATATAAATAAAGTAGTATAGATTAAGTGATGCAATATTTTTATGTACAAAAAAGGCTAGGATGCGTTATAATATCTGCAAGTGATTTCATCGGTTTCAGACCTTATCACAAATCGAAATGTCAGACGAGAGGAAAGAGCAAAATGGAAAAATTTGAATATGGTGTTGGCGATATAGTCAAATTAAAAAAGAAACATCCATGTGGAAGCACAGAGTGGAAAATCCTCAGGGTTGGAGCGGATTTCAGGCTAGAATGCATTGGTTGCGGACATCAGATTATGGTAGCCAGAAAGCTGGTTGAAAAGAATACAAAAAGTTTAAAAAAAGCTTGTAATTAGACAAGCCCTATGATATCATTAATAATTGTGATATATTAATATTCCTTGTTTCCTACTGTGATTAGGAGACCAGAGACCAAAAGGAGGTGCGACGTAAATGAACAAGTATGAATTAGCAGTTGTTATTAGTGCAAACGTCGAAGAAGAAGTTAAAGTAAGTACATTAGAACAGGTGAAAGATTTAATCACACGTTTTGGTGGTACAGTTACTAACATTGATGACTGGGGTAAGAAGAGATTAGCTTACGAAATCCAGAAAATGAAAGACGGATACTTCTATTTCATTAAGTTTGAAGCAGAAGCTTCATGCCCAGCTGAAATTGAAAGCAGAATTCGTATCATGGAAAATGTTATCAGATTCTTATGCGTTAAAGACGGAGAATAATTTTAACTATATTTGACAGATAACAGTAGTTATCGGAATTGATTGTACTGGCAACTCTTTTATAGAAGAGGAGAATAGGTATGAACAAAGTAATTTTAATGGGTAGATTGACAAGAGATCCTGATATCCGATATTCACAGGGTACAGATGGCTCTATGGCAATTGCCAGATATACATTAGCAGTAGACAGAAGACGTGCTAGAAATAATGCAGACGGTAATGAACAGTCAGCTGATTTTATTAGTTGTACTGCATTTGGTAGAAATGCTGAATTTGCTGAAAAGTATCTTCATCAGGGCACAAAGCTCGTTGTTTCAGGTAGAATCCAGACTGGAAGCTATACAAACAAGGACGGTCAGAGAGTCTATACTACTGATGTTATTATTGAAGAACAAGATTTTGCTGAGAGTAAATCTTCTGCAGCTACAAATGAAGCTGCATTTACTTCATCAAGACCACAGCCAACAGCAGCAGCTGGAGATGGCTTTATGAATATTCCTGATGGAGTAGAAGACGAAGGTTTACCTTTTAACTAAAATAGGAGGTAGCAGCATGGCAGTAGAAAAGAAGTCAGAAAGACCAGAAGGTCAGATGAGAAGAAGACCTATGCGTAGAAGAAAAAAAGTTTGTGTTTTCTGTGCAGACAAAAACAAAGCTATAGATTATAAAGATGTTAATTTATTAAAGAGATATGTATCTGAAAGAGGTAAAATTCTTCCTAGAAGAATCACAGGTAACTGTGCTAAACACCAGAGAGCTCTTACAGTAGCAATCAAGAGAGCAAGACATATTTCATTAATGCCTTACACACTCGACTAATTGTAACTGGTTCGTTACGGATAGAACACCCGCAGAAATGTGGGTGTTTTTTTTATGCAAATATGTTAAATTATATAAGACATATGTAATCAGCAGAATGCAGACATAGACTCCGTCGCAAATAACAGCGGCTGAATAGTGTTATTTTGTATTGATCATCATATAATAACAAATGAAAATATGAGGAGGAATTAGCATGGTAAAAGAGAGAAATATTGCCGTCAGTATTATATTTGCGATCATTACTTGTGGACTTTATAACTGTTATTGGTTCATCAGTCTTACAGATGATCTGAATACATTAGCAGGCGAAGATGATACAAGCGGCGTGGAAGCATTTGTTTTTACGATTATTACATGTGGAATCTATGGAATCTACTGGGCATTTCGCATGGGTGAAAAGATAGATGCAGCAAAGCAGAGAAGGGGCATCAGTTCTTCAAATTCAGGTGTTCTGTACCTGATACTGTATATGGTGTCTTGTGGGGTAATATCAAATGCAGTTATTCAATATGAAATCAATAGAATGCTTGAACAGCCAAGATACTAGCAGTAGCAGGAAAAGGTTCCGGCACGAGTGCAAAAAAGGAGTAGCCCTTCTTGTAGGAGGGTTACTCTATGGAGTCTGGTGCATCGGGACAGGCCTTTATATTCCTTGCATATTTCGGCTGTGTACTGGCTTAAAATGTCCAGCTTGCGGGATTTCCCATATGGCAGTACATTTAATGGAAGGACAGGTTCGACAGGCATTTTGGTGCAATCCATGCCTATTTCTGTTGCTCCCTATATTGTTACTTCTGCTGATAAGGCAGGAGATTCATTATATCAGATATGGAAAAAGAAGTTTTAGTAAATTGGAAAATGTAATCTTGTATTGCATGATTGTTGGATTACTTTTGTTTGGTATCATTCGTAATTTTTGATAGCATCATTATATGTAAATTTGATTTAGAAAAACTAAAAACTTATTTTTATATAAGCACGATACAAATTAGGGGATTAGATTGATTATAATGCCATTAAATGGCAAAATATTTAACAATAGTGTCTTTTCATGTCATAAAAAACACAAAAAGAATCAAATACCCCCCCTAAAAGGGGGGCGATAATATATTATGGTAATGCTATTATTATCGAGAAGGAAATAGTAAAAAGTTATAGGTAGTTATAATCATTTACGTAGTGAGGTATTATCTGTCAGATTGGGAACTGCGGATAATATGAGTGAGAGGGTATAGTATCATATAGGAAAGAAGTATTCAATGCATGGGGAGAATGCGATGAATACTTCTTTTTGCGTATATTTACATAAAAGCATATTAATGATATAATGTTTTTCATAATGATGTTAAAAATGCAAAGTTGTTTGCCGAATATAAAGTTCAGGTAACATCAAGGGAGATTAGTCATGAAATATAAAACGAAATCTAAACAGTCCATTCGTCCAGCCGGACAGCTGAAGGGATATTTACTATGGCCATTGTATATGGGAGCAGTACTGCTTTTATTGACATTTGCAATGTTTTTTGTAAGTATACCAGCCGGTTCAATTATGGTTGTGTTTATGCTTGTATATATAATTGTGCTTTGCCTGATGTGGTTTTATTTCAGACCAGCTATTTTGCATAATATGGTGGAGTTCGCATCCAATTATTCACAGGTTCAGAAGCGCTTGTTATATGAATTGTCAGTTCCATATGGCCTGCTCGATGATAACGGCCATGTTATGTGGTTCAATGATGCGATGATGCAGCTGACAGGAAAAGGCAAAGATTACAAGAAGAATATTGCAACGATTTTTCCTGAAATTGTGGGAAATATTCTGCCAGATGACGAAATCACAAAAGATGTACGGATCAATTATAATAACAGAGATTTCAGAGTGGAGTTAAAGAGAATTGAGGCAGATTTGTTTACGAACAGTATTCCAATTCTGGAACATTCCAAAACTTCAGGCTTTATTGCCATGTATATGTTCGATGAGACGGATATCAATAAATATATCCAGAAAATCAAGGATGAAAGATTTGTAGTCTGCCTGATCGATATTGATAATTATGAGGAAGCACTCGATAGTATCGATGATATCAGAAGATCACTTTTCGTTGGTCTGATCGACAAGAGAATCAATAAGTATTTTACATCAGGTGCTGCGATTGTTCGAAAACTTGAGAAAGACAAGTATTTTGCAGTGTTCCGGTATAAATATCTGGAGAAACTCAAGGCGGATAAGTTCAGTATTCTGGAGGAAATCAAGAGCGTTAAGATCGGTAATGAAATGACGATTACCATCAGTATCGGAATTGGTACCGGTGCAAATGATTATGCTAAAAATTATGAAATCGCAAAAGCTGCAATGGATCTTGCACTTGGACGTGGTGGTGACCAAACTGTTGTTAAGGATGGCGAAAAGATCACATACTATGGTGGAAAGAGTCAGCAGATGGAAAAGAATACCCGTGTTAAGGTAAGAGTGAAGGCTCATGCTTTAAAACAGATTCTTGATACAAATGAAAATATTATGATCATGGGTCATACGATGAGTGATGTGGATTCCTTTGGATCGGCTATCGGAATCTATGCAATTGCCCGTAAAATGAATAAGAAAGCCCATATTGTCATCAATGATGTAACAACGACTGTACGACCATTTATGGACAAGTTCATCAATAATACAGATTATGAAAAAGATATGTTCCTGACCAGTGCCGAGGCATTAGAGCAGGTAACACCATCAACAGTCGTTATCGTTGTTGATGTGAACAGACCTAAGATGACAGAGTGCCCTGACCTGTTAGCAAAGAGCAAGACACTGATTGTATTTGATCATCACAGACAGACCAGTGATCCAATTACAGGTGCAATCTTGTCATATGTTGATCCGTATGCATCCTCTGCCTGCGAGATGGTTTCAGAGATGCTTCAGTATATTGATGAAGGCGTAAAATTAAAATCAATCGAGGCTGACGCCCTTTATTCAGGCATTATTATAGATACAGACAGCTTTAACAGTAAGTCTGGTCCAAGAACATTTGAGGCAGCAGCATTTTTACGTAGAAATGGTGCGGATGTTACAAGAGTCAGAAAGATGCTTCGAAATGATATGGCGGAATATAAAGCGATTGCACAGGCTGTCAGTCTTGCAGAAATTTATCGGGATTCTTATGCAATAACGATATTTGATGGAAGAGGGTTAAAGAGTCCTACAATCGGCGGTGCACAGACATCAAATGATCTTTTGAACATTGTTGGAATCAGAGCATCCTTTGTTGTAACAGCATATAATGACCAGGTATACATCAGTGCAAGATCCATTGATGAGGTCAATGTACAGCTTGTCATGGAGAAACTTGGTGGCGGAGGCCATATGAGTATTGCAGGTGCGCAATTGAAGGACTGCACAGCTGATCAGGCGGTACAGACAATTAAGAACACACTGGATAACATGATTATGGAAGGAGAAATATAATGGAAATTATTTTAATAGAAGACGTAAAAGCACTTGGTAAAAAGGGACAGATCGTGAAGGTAAATGAGGGATATGCCAGAAATTTTATCCTTCCCAAAAAACTTGGTCTGGAAGCCAATGCTAAGAATTTAAATGATTTAAAACTCACTAAGAAAAAAGAACAAAAGATCGCAGAACAGGAACTGGAAGCAGCAAAACAGCTTGCTGTAAAGGTTGAAGAAAAACCTGTTCAGGTAACAATTAAGACAGGTGAAGGCGGTAAGACATTTGGTGCTGTTTCAACAAAGGAAATCGCAGCAGCAGCAAAAGAACAGCTTGGACTTGATATCGATAAAAAGAAGATGCATTTGGATGAAAAGATAACTTCACTTGGAACGCATATTATTACAGTCAGACTGCACAAGGATGTAACTGCAAAGCTTACTGTAAAAGTTGGATCTGCCAACTAATCAGAACAGTTGTTAACAAAGTAGATTAAGAAAATAGAATGTAAGGTGTGTATATGGAAGAAGCTCTTATCAAGAGAGTAATGCCCAATAGTATTGAAGCAGAGCAGTCGGTAATAGGTTCTATGCTGATGGATAGAGAAGCAATCATTACAGCAGGTGAAAGTCTTGTCATAGATGATTTCTACTATAAACAGTATGGAATTATGTTTCAGACCATGGTCGATATGAATAATGAAGGAAAGCCTGTCGATCTGGTAACCTTTCAGGAACGATTGAAAGAAAAAGATGTTCCACCCGAAGTCTACAGTCTTGATTTCGTCAGAGAGCTGTTAGAGGCGGTACCTACATCGGCTAATATCAGACAGTATGCCAATATTGTAAAGCAGAAAGCTATTTTAAGAAATATTATTAAAGTAAATGATGAGATTTCCAATGCCTGTTATCTTGGAAAGGATAAAACAGAGGATATTCTTGCAGATACAGAGAAGAAAATATTTGATCTGGTAAAGAATAAAGGAGATCATGAATATAAACCAATTGATGCAGTTGTACTGGAAGCACTTGATAAGATCTCGGCAGCAGCAAAGAACAGAGGAGCCGTTACAGGAATTCCAACCGGTTTTAAGGATCTGGATTTCAAATTATCCGGTCTGCAGCCTTCAGATCTTGTACTTGTAGCAGCTCGTCCATCTATGGGTAAGACAGCATTTGTCTTAAATGTAGCGGACCATGTTGCAGTAAAGGAAGGTGTAACAACAGCTATCTTCAGTTTGGAAATGTCAAGTGCCCAGCTGGTCAATCGTATGCTTTCACTGGAATCCAGTGTAGATGCAGATAAGCTCAGAAAAGGTCGTCTGGATGGATCGGACTGGGGAAAACTGATAGAAGGTGCGGATAATATCGCAAAGTCGCATCTGATCATAGATGATACAGCCAGTATTTCTATTGGTGAATTACGGTCTAAATGTCGAAAATTTAAGATGGAACATGATCTTGGACTTGTAATTATCGATTACCTTCAGTTGATGACTGGTAGTGGAAAATCTGATTCCCGTCAGCAGGAAATTTCAGATATCTCTCGTTCGTTAAAAGCACTTGCCAGAGAGATCAATGCACCTGTTGTTGCACTGTCCCAGTTGAGTCGAGCTGTTGAACAGAGACCGGATCACCGGCCAATGCTTTCCGATCTTCGTGAATCCGGAGCAATCGAACAGGATGCCGATGTTGTAATGTTTCTATATCGAGATGATTACTATAATAAGGATACCGATATTCCAGGTGTTGCTGAAATTATTATAGCGAAACAAAGAAACGGTCCTATTGGTACTGTTAATATGGCTTGGATCGCTGAACAGACAAAATTTGCTGATCTGGAAAAACCACTTATGCGTGGACCGGAAGAGTAGATTTAAGTAATATTGTGGAATATAAGCGCCATAATCCGCGTAAAATTGCGGATTGTGGCGCTTTTTGATGAATGAAAAATGTTGTTGTTTAACATACCATTTGTTATAATGTGAACAGAAAAGAGGGTGAACAACAATGAGTAATAATCAGTGGGTTATTTCAGATGTTTCAAGAATGACGGGGCTTGAACCTCATGTACTTCGGTACTGGGAGAAAGAACTTGAACTCGATATTCCACGGAATCAGCTTGGACATAGATATTACCTTGACAGTCATGTTGAGATATTTAAGAAAGTACATGAACTCAAGGAGGCAGGTTATCAGTTGAAGGCCATTAAGAGGGTAATTGGAAAATCACAACTGGACAAGCTGACGGGAGATATTTTAGAGGACATCACAATGGAGCAGGAAGCCGATCATCGAAGGGAAATGGCAGCAATTGATGAAAATGTTGCTGCAAGTCAGGAAGCTGTAGCACGTCAATCAGATGTTAGTATTGGTGAGAACTTACATGAACGTGCGGATAGGACAGGGAAACTTCCAGGGCAGCATTCATTAAGACAGGAATCAATGAAACTGGAGTCATTAAAAAAGCAGAAGTTTGAACATCAGACAGTAGGGAGCAGGTCGATGGAAATAAAACAGCAGAAGGCCGGAGTTGATTCTCATGGAGATAAAATAAGTCAGGACAGCCAGCTTAGAAAGATGATGGCAGATTATAAGCAAAAGCAGCTGAGACAAGAAGCAGAAATGCACGGAAATAAAGCAACAGAAGCCTATTTAGATGCAGATACAAAAACGAATGCATTTTCTGGGACAAGTACTGGTGAGAACGATCCTATAGCAAAGCAAAATGTGAGACGAACGGATTCAGTAGAAGTGGATGGAAAGCGCATGGAAACCGCTCATACATATGCAGCAAATGAGAATGTGCAGCAAGAGAGAGCCAAAGGTAAGGAAACCTCAAATACAGAAAATGTAGATAACACAATGCCGACTGGAACAATGGCTGGAAAAGCATCAGGAGAGGAAGCTGGAGTAACAACAGCTGCAACAGACAGCCGGACAAAAATATCAGCAGAAGAAATTAAAAATTCTGGACTAGAATCAGCAGAAGCCCGGACAGCCGGAACATCGACCCAACAAGTAGGAGATTCAATCAATAAAATGTCATCATCTGTAGATTCCACACAGAAAACGACGTCTGATATAATGGGTCAAGAAACGGATCAAGAAGAGAGTCAGACTGAAAAGAATGATAATCCAACGATTCAGAAAGTGATTACGATGCCAAATATTTCACTTGTGACAGATGAAAGTATTAAGAAAATGAAGGAAAGTGAAAAAAAATCAGGCGAGGATAAGGTTGAACAGTTTAAACAGATCCTTGGAGATATCATTTTAGAGACCATGGACAGGCATAGTGAGGAAATGGAACGCAGAATCAGTGAGAAAGTAATCAAACAAATTGATTACCTGCTTCGAGTACAGGAAGAAATGCAGGAAGAGCATTTTAAACTTCTGGATGAGACGATCCGTGCATATCAGAGAGACTGCAAACAGGGAAAGAAACACCATTTCTTTATGAAAAGAGTCCGCACAACCGGACAATCTATGCAGGGAAGCGGTGTATTTGTAAAATAATAGAATAAAATAAATATCAGAGAAGTATGATTGTAATCAATTTGCAATCTATAACATGAAACTGATATAAAAAAATAAAGACCTGTACAAAAAGTACAGGTCTTTATATGTATTCGGTTGTATCCCGGATCTTCTAAAACCTATTGTGGATTAGGAGCTCCTACAGGACATGTACCAGCACATGCACCACAGTCAACACAAACATCTGCGTTGATTTCCATATGTGATTCACCTTCGCTGATAGCTTCAACTGGACATCCAGCTGCACAAGCACCACAATTGATACATTCATCACTAATTACGTATGCCATGATTAAAATCCTCCTTGTTTTTTATTTTATACTTGTAATTATACGATAACCATAATAAAAATTCAACTAAATTACGGCTATTTTGTCGTATGTTCTTAATTTAGAAATAGATTAACAAAAAAATAACAAAGTTATATACAACTAACTGTAAATCCAGTCATTGTGCGGGATTACAGGTTTACATGATGGTAATAGATCACGGTTATTTTTGTACATTTAATCCTAAAACAGGACATATTTTTGCTTTGGGAAAGTCTGCTACTTTAAGTGGCGGACTTCCTTAATTGCATCAATAATTACTTTTTTGCATTTTACTGCATCCTCGGTACTCATAGATTTTAATCCCTTTAAAGGATAATCCATGCCCATACTCTCATATTTGACTTTGCCCATATCATGGTATGGAAGGACATCAAGTGCTTTGATATTTGTCAGGGATCCTATAAAAAGACCGAGTTCGTGAAGATACTTTGGATCATCTGTCAGGCCAGGAACAACAACGTGTCTGATCCAGACATCCACATTTTTTGCTTCTAGGTATTTTGCAAATTCTAAAATATGATTATTAGGTTGTGCAGTCAATTCCTGGTGTTTCTGTGGATCGATATGTTTAATGTCCAGCATGACAAGATCGGTCAGAGTCATCAGATGGTCAAGTTTCTTACTATAAGCTTCGTTGGCAGGATTGTAGGCAATACCAGAGGTATCGATACAGGTATGAATATTTTTCTGTTTTGCTTTTTCAAATAATTCGATAAGAAAGTCCAACTGTAAAAGGGGTTCTCCGCCAGTTACGGTGATACCGCCTTTTGTATAAAAGCTTTTGTTTTTTTCATATTGATTGAGAATTTCATCAACAGTAATTTCTTTGCCGCCCTGCATGCTCCATGTATCAGGATTGTGGCAGTAGAGACATCTCATTGGACAACCCTGTACAAATACAACGAAACGTGTGCCTGGGCCGTCAACAGTTCCAAAACTTTCAAGAGAGTGAATAAATCCGTTCATTAATTCCTCATTTCTACGCTGTAAATACGATTAAATTTTATAAAAACTATAAAAGAAATACTGTTCCAGCTTCGCCAGCGTGAGAAACTGGACAGGTACAAAGAAAACACCCCGGCAAGGTAGGATGCCGGGGTGCAGTTCATTCATTAAAGATTTCCGTGGAATGTACGGGAAATAACATCATCCTGCTGTTGTTTTGTTAATTTGATGAAGTTTACAGCATAACCAGAAACTCGAATTGTTAACTGTGGGTAGTTTTCTGGATGAGCCTGTGCATCAAGAAGAGTATCTCTGTTTAATACATTTACATTGAGGTGATGTCCACCTTTTTCTGCATAACCATCAAGCATAGCTACGAGGTTATCAACCTGTGTTTCATTTACTTTTGTGTTTACCATAGTAAGTTCCTCCTAAATTTAAAATTGTTATCTATTCTTCGCCATCCAGGCCTTCATGCAGGGTAGGCACCTGACATGCCATATTGCCTGCAGCACAGGATAAGCTGTTTGTTTTTTGCACTTTTTTCTCTGACAAGTCCTGGCTATCAGCATCGACGGACACATTTAAATGTCCGCCATTGCCAGCCATGAACGAATCAATCATAGATACTAGATCATCCACATTCTGATTACTAAGTTTCAGGTTATTGTTATCCATATCTATACCCCGTTTCTATGAAGTACTTAATCCGTTATAACATCTGCTATTTTGAAACAGCTGAGTATATTTTTTATTTGTTTAAGTCTAAATCGATATCAAGATCACCTGCAAAGATTGCATCTTCTTTACCAAGTGCACCAGGAACAACTGTAAATGTGTTAGAAATACCATCCTGAGCATCTCCGAAAGGAAGTTTTGCAACAGATGCAAGAGATGCGATCGCACCATGGGAATCACGTCCGTGAAGTGGGTTAGCACCTGGAGCAAATGGTTCACCTTTGATACGTCCATCAGGTGTAGAACCTGTATTCTTACCATAAGTTACGTTAGATGTGATTGTTAAGATAGAAGTTGTTGGAACACCATTTCTGTATGTTTCATTTTCTCTTACATAAGCCATAAATCTCTTAACGATTTCGCAAGCGATTGCATCTACACGATCATCATCATTACCGTATTTAGGGAAATCACCTTCAACTTCAAAACCAGTTGCAATATTTGTTGCAGCAACAAATTCTTCACCAGTTTTTCTGTTCTTGCCTTTGATATCGCTTCTTACGATCTTAACTGTACCGTATTTGATAGCAGAAAGTGAATCTGCAACAACGGAGAGACCAGCGATACCTGTAGCGAAGTATCTCTTAACTTCTCTGTCATGAAGTGACATCTGAAGTCTTTCATAGCTGTATTTATCATGCATATAGTGAATGATATTTAATGTGTTAACATAAAGGCCAGCTAACCATTTCATCATATCATCATATCTTTCCATAACTTCATCGTAATTCAGAACATCACCTGTGATTGGTCTGAACTTAGGTCCGACCTGAACACCTGTGATTTCATCAACACCGCCGTTGATTGCGTAGAGCAGACATTTTGCAAGGTTCGCTCTTGCGCCGAAGAACTGCATTTCTTTACCGATTCTCATAGAAGATACACAACATGCAATACCGTAATCATCACCATGTGTTACTCTCATTAAATCATCATTTTCGTACTGAATAGCAGAAGATGTGATAGAAGTTTTAGCACAGAATTTCTTAAAGTTAGCTGGTAAATGAACTGACCAGAGAACTGTAAGGTTAGGTTCTGGAGCTGTACCTAAGTTGTTCAGTGTATTTAAATATCTGAAAGACATTTTTGTAACAAGGTGACGACCATCAATACCAACACCACCGATTGATTCAGTAACCCAAGTAGGATCACCAGCGAAGATCTGGTTGTATTCTGGTGTACGTGCAAATTTTACAAGTCTTAATTTCATAATAAAGTGATCAACGAATTCCTGGATCTGTTCTTCTGTGAATACGCCATTTTTTAAATCTCTTTCAGCGTAAATATCGATAAATGTAGAAGTACGTCCGAGTGACATCGCAGCACCATTCTGTTCTTTAATAGCTGCAAGGTATGCAAAATACATAGCCTGAATAGCTTCCTGAACATTTGTAGCTGGCTTAGAAATATCGCATCCGTAGATTTCAGCTAATTTCTTTAATTCCTTTAAGGCAACGATCTGTTCAGATAATTCTTCTCTGTCACGAATTACTTCAGCAGTCATGACCTGTTTTGTTGTTGCTTTCTGATATTCTTTATCTTCGATCAGACGATCAATACCATAAAGAGCAACTCTTCTGTAGTCACCGATGATACGGCCACGGCCATAAGCATCTGGAAGACCAGTTACAATGTGGTTAGAACGTGCAACACGCATTTCTGGTGTGTAAGCATCAAAAACACCAGCATTGTGAGTCTTTCTGTGAGTTGAGAAGAACTCGCTTACTTCAGGATCTACTTCATATCCATTATCAGAGCAAGCTTTTTCTGCCATTCTGATACCACCGTATGGCTGAAGTGATCTTTTAAAAGGTTTGTCTGTCTGGAAACCAACGATTGTTTCTAAATCTTTATTTAAATAACCAGCACCGTGAGAAGTGATTGTTGAAACTACTTTTGTGTCCATATCGAGAACACCGCCAGCTTCACGTTCCTGTTTAGATAATTCTAATACCTGTTTCCAAAGGGTATTTGTTGCTTCTGTTGGGCCGCTAAGAAATGTATCGTCCCCATCATATGGTGTGTAGTTTTTCTGGATGAAGTCTCTTACATCGATTTCTTCCTGCCAGTTTCCCCCTACAAATTCATTCCATTCTGATCTCATAATTTGTAATTCCTCCTGTGATTTGACTAAAAAAATATACTCTAACGTCTCTGCCGGTAATATTGCTAGACTACAGTAAATATCAGCTCTGTTACCATACGCAGAAGTCATCTGTGAGATGAGCTGATTATAACTGAATACTGTATACAAAGTCAATAACTTACAATGTATAAATTCTCATACAATCGTTTATTTTTTAACAATATTGCCAATTAGTGGAAACTATGGATTATAATGGGTTACAGGCCCATTATGTATGGAATAAAATGGTATAATATACACCATAAAAAGGAATAATAATACATAAGAAATGTATAAATATACTACCATGATAATGCGGTAGTGAAGGAAAGAAAAGATAGGAGTATTGGAAGCTATATGTGAGCAGGGGATCCTGCTTGACTTTTGTATACAGCAATATTATTATAATAATAGTTTACCCGCCTGGTGGGCAAATTAATCGAAAAATTACATGTATAAGTCTGGTAAAAGAGACTGAGAATGACTGGAATAAGTCACGACTGAAATGGAGGTTATTATGAGCAGAATCAAAAAAGAGACAACAATCGGTGAAGCAATTCAGATTGATGCTGGAATCGTTCCAATTCTTATGGGTGCTGGAATGCATTGTATCGGATGCCCATCTGCACAGGGAGAATCAATCGAGGAAGCCGCAATGGTTCATGGACTTGATGTTGATGATTTAATGGAAGAAATCAACACATATTTACAGGCACAGGGTTAATGAAACCATTTATGCCAATATAGATATTAGACATGTCAGAACAGACTTGAAATAGAACTGCTTATGACAAAGATAAAATAAAATGGTACCAGCATAGGAATTATCCAGCTGGTACCATTTTTTTATTATGAATTACAGCGTTGCAAGAACCTGAACAGCTTTATTTCTGATCACTGGTTCAAAGTGTTCCTCGAAAAACATTTCTGAAGCATAGGTATTGTGGAACTTTTCTCCATATTCAGAAATGATATTACAGATCTTATTAAAATTCTCAACAGAGCAGTCTGAACGGTTCATCACCAGATAGTAAAGTCCTTCTGCTTCATTTTTGAAGAGAGAATTATCTCCATCATAAATGGATGATACAATGGCGGAGACCTGTTCAATTCTGCTAAGAGAATGGAACTGGTAGATCTTTGTAACCTTTGGTTCTGGTTCTTTTCTTTCATGAGAAGCCGGTTTGTCAGTTGCTGTCACCTGCTTGGCAGGTGTAGCAGAGGCTGCAGGATCCGCCGGTGTGGCAGAATCTTTTAAAGATTTACTCAAAGGAATAAATTCAGAACCTTTGGAAGTATGATTCGTTCCTGGTTCAGAGCTTTTATCCTCATCTATATTCTTGCTTAGGTAATCTTTGACTTTATTAAATAGATTAATTACATCATCAGCACCATTATTATCAGTTTCCTCATTCTCATCATCGGAGATTTGTTCATCATCAAATGTTTCTTCCATGTCGTAAGGCAAGTCCATTTCATCGATATCACCGGTAATGGAAGGTGCGAACTTGGAAAATCGGGTATCCAGTTCTTCAGGATCTTCTACTTTGGTAATTACCAGAACAATACAATCAGTAGATACTGGTATAGCTTCTATCATAAGAGGAATATCTTCTGCTTCAAATCCGAATTCATAGGAAGCTTGTTGCATCATGTCGCGAAATAAATCCTTTGCTTTTTCACTGCCATAAGCGAGTTCGCTAATCTTTAACTGGCGGGAAGCAAGGTCAGATTTGTTGAGTGTACAGCGTATTTGGTTATCATTTAACTTTTCTATCTTCATAAAATCACTTCCTAACATCTAAATCTATTTTGGTACTCTTAGTATACCATTTTCATTAGATATGTAAAGGAATTATATAAAAATTTAATTATTTCAAGGCAGATTTAAGATGTCAAATACTATGGATATATGGGTAAAAAACAGTCTTTGTGGCAACCGATGTCACCTTTTACGAGAGGTACGAAATATTATAAAGAAATATACGAATTTTTGCAAAAAAAGTATTGCATTTTAAAATATCGTGTTCTATAATCTGAGTTAGAGATTGTTGGTCTTCTTTCGTAGAAAAGGAGGTCATGATGTAGAAGAGATATTCCATATCATTTTACAGAAATATACAATTATCAAAGAGCTGGGGCACGGTGCTCATTCAAAAGTATATCTTGCGGTACACAATCGTCTTCATGTACTTCGTGCAATCAAAGTAATCAGCCGAATGGATCAGGAATCAACTGATATCCTACATGAGGCTAATCTAATGAAAAATCTCAATCATTCAGGTATTCCCATAATATATGATATAGAAGAAGTTAATAATAGTGTATGTATTATTGAAGAATTTATATCTGGAAATACTTTGGGTTCTTACGTTTGTCAAAATCACAAATTACCATACGAACAGGTCAGTGACATTACAATACAGCTATGTGAAGTACTCGAATATTTACATGAATTGCCAGAAGGATGTATTGTGCATGCGGATCTGAAACCGGAAAATGTGATGATCGACAGTAATAATCAGGTAAAAGTTATCGATTTTGGACAGGCTGTAGAAAGTAACATGCATCGTCCATTCTGTATTGGGACTGCAGGATTTGCATCGCCACAACAGTATCACAGGCTGGAAGTGGATAGATTTGCAGATATCTATGCAGCAGGCATGCTTCTTTTATATATGGTGACTGGTGGAATGAAAGATGCCAATTTGAAAAATGTCGAAAATTTTTATTTACGGCAAATTATTCGAAAATGTATCAGACACAACCAGTTTCAACGTTATCGAACAGCAGGTGCATTAAAGAAAGATATCATGCGTTTTGCACATCGCTGCAATCAGAAGTGCAACAACACAGGAACAGAGAAAATCGATTCGAAGACTAACAATTCTCAGGTTATCAATGTATACGGAGACAGGCATGGAAGTGGATGTACACATTTTTGTCTGTGCCTGACGGTTTTTCTTAATAAGAATAAACTGGATGCAGTATACCAGGATTGTACAGGAAGACAGCACGATAATGAGGATCTGAAAATGTTGCTAGCCTGTGCCAATCCAGATCATACAGGGCTGTTGAAGAGAAAAAATCTATGGATACTTCCGGACACTGATGGAATCAGGGTCGAACCAGCTACAATCAATATACTGGTCAGAGATTGTGGAACACAGATGCAGCCTAAAGAAACACAGACAGAAAAAACATCAGAAAATCCGCTTATACATGATCATAAGTTTGCTGAATCTTCTGAATTAGTAAAGAAAGAATGGAAATTCAGTACACGACAAGAAGTATGTGAAGTACTGGTAGGCAGTGCAAAAAAATACCAGACCACGAACTGGAAGAAGCATTTGCATCAGGATACTATCTGTATCATGAACCATATGAGTGGAAAACAGGTCTATGAGCTGAACAGAGCACTACAATTGTCCAGACCAATGTACCGTCTTCCATGCGCGTATGATTTTATGGATCAGGATCCGGTAACAGAACAGATGTTGAAGGAATTTGCGAGAGAAGAGCTGGGAATCAGTGTTGATAGAATAAACGACAGGAGATGGGGAAGAAATCAGTTGGAATTTTGGAAAAAGGTTTTTAAGAGAACAAAGAAAAAGACCACGGGTAATTGGAATCGCAGGGAGTGAGAAAGGTGTAGGGACGACTCATTTTGCGGTAATGATAGCCGGGTATCTTTCTCATGTGCTGTCGCAACATGTCGCATTGATACAGCTTGGACAAAATGCAGATCTTGAACAGGGCACGAAAATACAGGAAAAAGAAGTAAAGATGATACAGGGAAAACTGACAGTACAGTTTACATGGCAGCAGATAACAGTGTGTTGTGGAACAGGTATTGAAACGATTCTTAAGTACAGGGAAGAAAATTATGACTATATTATTCTGGATCTTGACTGGAACAAAAAAGAAGACCGTAACGAATTTTTGCACAGTGACATTCAGTTCGCAGTTGGAAGCCTGGTCAAATGGAAATCAAGAACATTTGACACAATGATACAACTGCTATCTAAGAAATGGAATCTAAATGCCTGCAGCTACCTATCTCTTACATGGGATAAAGAATTTGCAGACAGGATCCAGAAAGAGTATGGCGTCAGCATTCAAAAAATTCCCTATGAACAGGATCCGTGTTATCTACATGGAACGAATTTAGAAGTTTTTTCAGAACTGCTCTGTGAGGAGCGGCATGTAATCACAGGTTTCTGAACACAAGAAATGGATGTATGAATGGTAAAGTACGCAATCATAAAAAGACAGACAAAGACAGACAGTAAATGTTAAAAATACGATAATTAAAAATCTCTGCAGCAGATACAGTGGGGCAGGGAAGGAGAAGCTTTCAAATGAATAAAATCGGACAGGTACAGCTACAAAATGTTTGCACCTCACAATATATCACATAGGAATTAAGGAGTACCAATGGGCGATTTAACAGATGAGATCAGTCAGCTTCTGAAAGCTGGAATTAAAGTAAGGTTTAACGGTTATGATATTAACAGTGAATTGGATATGCAGGGACAGCTTCTTACAGAAGATGACTGCTGTATGCGGGATTATATTGAAGATGATGAAGGGAGGTATGTGCAGGTCAATTTTGATATACTTAGAGAATTCTAAATAACGTGGGCTGATTAGGGAGTTTGTCATGATCCGACAGCTCAGATTCAGAGAAACAAACGGTTAGAAATAGATTTTTAAGAGATAAATCCGATATAAAATCCCTTTATGCACGGATTGGCCCGCAGGATAGATTCCTGCGGGTTTCTTTTTATAAATAACTCAAACTTCGCACTTGAATAAGTGCCTATGCACCTTGAAAATTCAAT
>CAJMQE010000059.1 GCA_905215405.1 uncultured bacterium | reverse complement strand
AATCCCACACCACATTTTCTGTGATGTGAGACTTTCTTAACTTAATGCCATTGGGGGGAAACCGGACTGTGTTTTCTTATCTGAATCAAAAGATCCATTTTTTTAGCATTTCTCACAAAATACTATTTCTATTTTTCTAATAACAGGAATTAGCAAACACCCTGTGCAAGCATAGCATCAACAACTTTTTCAAAGCCGGCAATATTAGCACCTGCAACATAGTCTCCTTCTTTACCATATCTCTTAGCAGCATCGTCAAGATTATGGAAGATGTTAACCATGATTGTCTGTAATTTGCTGTCGACTTCTTCAAATGTCCAGCTTAATCTCTCGCTGTTCTGTGACATTTCAAGAGCTGATGTTGCAACACCACCAGCATTAGCAGCTTTACCAGGTACAAATAATACACCGTTCTGCTGTAAATACTGTGTAGCTTCTAATGTAGTAGGCATGTTAGCACCTTCACAAACAGCCTGGCAACCATTAGCAACTAATTCTTTTGCATCTTCTAATAATAATTCATTCTGTGTAGCACATGGAAGAGCAACATCACATTTTACTGACCATACGCCACGGCCTTCATGATACTGAGCACTTGGTCTCTTTTCAGCATATTCTGTAAGTCTTGCTCTATGTACTTCCTTAACTTCCTTAAGTAAAGCAACATCGATTCCTTCTGGATCATATACCCAGCCTGTTGAATCTGATACTGTAACAACTTTAGCACCTAACTGCTGTGCTTTCTGAGTTGCATAAATTGCAACGTTACCAGCACCTGATACACATACTGTCTTACCAGCGATATCTTTGCCATTAGCTTTTAACATTTCTTCTGTTAAATATAATAAACCATAGCCTGTAGCTTCTGTTCTTGCAAGTGATCCACCATATGATAAACCTTTACCAGTAAGAACGCCTTCATACATGCCTCTGATTCTCTTATACTGTCCGAACATATAACCGATTTCTCTTGCGCCAGTACCAATATCACCAGCAGGAACATCAGTATCAGCACCGATGTATTTGCAGAGTTCTGTCATAAAGCTCTGGCAGAATGCCATGATTTCTCTATCTGATTTTCCCTTAGGATCGAAATCAGAACCACCTTTACCACCACCGATTGGAAGGCTTGTCAGTGAATTCTTGAAGATCTGCTCGAAACCTAAGAATTTAATAATACCTAAGTTAACGGAAGGATGAAGTCTTAAACCACCCTTATAAGGTCCAATGGCATTGTTGAACTGTACACGGAAACCTCTGTTTACCTGAACTTTGCCATTATCATCTACCCAAGGAACTCTGAACATAAGCTGTCTGTCAGGCTCTGTAATTCTTTCAAGAATTGATTCTTTTCTGTAAACTTCTTCGTTTGCATCTACAACTGGTCTTAATGACTCAAGAACTTCTTTAACAGCCTGTAAAAATTCTGGCTGATCTGCGTTTTTCTTTGTAACCAACTCGATTACTTCATCAACATATCCCATAACCTTTTTAACTCCTTTACTTTTTTAAGCCTGTCGGCTATCTTTACCCACAAAATATTATACAAAATACAATCCCTATTTGCAAGTAAATCGGTAAGAAATACCTAATATAATTAAAATATTCATTTTATTAATTTACTTTATTTGTTAAAAGGGCTCGAGCGTATTATTAAATTAAAAATATTAAGTTTTGTCAGACAATTGCCTGACACTTTTTGTATTTAAACTACTAAATCGGCAATTGTAGTTTTGATTGTTAATTTTATAACATCTATTTCTTAATTAAGTTAAGCATTTTTGTGCTCACTTTTTTACTTTGTTGTGTAAAATTCCATACATATGCTTGTACCTTTTTGACAACTCTTCCTATGTCTTCTCTCGTCTTTCATTCACTCTTATGAAACTTAGGGTTTCTACACTGGATATTACTTTTCTATAGTAAAATCATCTTTTTCTTCATTATATTAATAAGCCTACTTTCAGCACACATTTCAGTTACTGTATATTATATACAAATTTGTTTCCTAAACTTTTGCTATTATTTCGGGTTTGTAACACTTATTTAACATTTGTCTCTACAATTTCATCATAAACTTCTGCTTCATATTGTTAAAAATTGTAATTTTTTATTGTATTTGCCCCATTTTGTAGTATAATTAGAGTTAAAATATTTTACTTAATCAGAAAGGTTGAACGATATGTCAAATTTAAATTCCAACTCAGAAGAATCAGCGTCATCCTCATTGAATCTGAGCGAGCAGGATAAGAAGAACCGCCGGCTCTATCGTATTATCGGTTTTTCACTGATCGCAGTTCAGGTTATTATCTGCTGTATTTTCCTTTATATGTTCATTAATCTGGACATGTTCCCGATGAAACATATTATTATTGTAACCGCATTTATTGTATTACTGACAGGATTCAGTATTTATAATCAATTTACCCGCTACCACATCATTGGTAAGGTAATCGCAGTCTTGCTTGGAATCATTGCCATCTTCGGCTGTATTTATATTTCAAAGACACAGTCCGTACTTGATACGGTCACTGATGAGTCCGCAACCAAGAAGGATTATGTTTCAGTCATCGTCTTAAATGATGATCCTGCACAGAGCATGGATGATACTAAGGATTATGTATTTAGTTATAACTCCATTATTGATAAAGCAAATTCAGAAGCAATTGTGGAGAAGATCAATACACAGCTTGCAACTGATATTCACTCCATTACATATTCCGACTGGGATACGCTCATTAATGCGCTCTATGATGAAGACGTCAATGCAATCATCTTAAATGAAGCTTACCGTAGTACGCTTGAAGAAGAATTCAGTGATTTCAGTGACCGTACCAGAGTTCTTTATTCTTATGAAATAGAAAGCAATCTGACTTCTTCTACAAATACGAGTAGGACTGATGTCACAACCGAACCATTTACCGTATACATTGCCGGTAATGATGAATACGGGGATCAGCTTTCTGAGATTGGCCGTAATGATGTTAATATTATTGCTACGTTTAATCCAAAGACAAAACAAATGCTGCTCGTCACTACACCTAGAGATTACTACATTCCTGTAGATTCTCTTACTTCCGGTGTTGCAGTCGATAAGCTTACACATGCCGGTAACTTTGGTGTTGACTCCTCAATGGCAACACTGGGCCGCCTCTATGATACGAATATCGATTATTACATTAAGGTTAACTTTACAGGAACCATGAATATAATTGATGCGCTTGGTGGCATTACAATTGATTCCAAAGTTGCATTTACAACAAGCTATGATACTTCACCAATCCAGTATACTTTTGACGTTGGTAAAAATGAATGTGATGGTGCCAAAGCTCTTGCATTCTGCAGAGAACGTCAGACTTTTGCAATCGGCGATAATCAGCGTGGTCTGAATCAGATGATCGCAATTGAAGCTATCATGAACAAAGCTACTTCTCCTTCCATTCTGACGAACTACGTCAACGTACTTGACTCTGTGTCAGGATTCTTTGCAACCAGCATGCCTCAGGATACAATTCTTTCCCTGATCAAAGATATGCTGAATGATTATAGCAAATGGAACGTTCAGTCATACAATGTAACAGGCGAAGTTGGAACAGGAAATTCTTCCTTCTTCCAGTTAAAGAACATGTCTGTTATCATGCCAGATGAAACTTCTATTAACACGGCAAAAGATTTAATTGATAAGATCGAGAATGGCGATGTATTTGATGTTGACGAATACGTTGGCAACACTGAGACAGAATCTGGAACAGAAGCTGAAACAACAACACAGAGCAGCACAAAATCAGGTTCATCAACACAATCTTCTACCTCTTCATCAAAGAAGAATTAAATTTGACATTGTTACATTATAAATAAATACCATCAGACCGCTTATGCGGCGTAGAATGCTTCCAGCATGGAAAGATACCTTCGATTAGCGCCTTCTTCATTTAGAATGCAGGATAATCGTATTTTTCCATGTGTCGGAAGCATTTTTTCTGGTATTCTGCAAACGCTATTTCGTATATTTGAGAATTATTTATTTTCATACATGGCACATTCCACATGTAAAAGATTGGACATTTATGGTATTTACTATTATAATAAATGTCTGCTATATTATATTTTTAAAGGATGGTACTTATTATGCCAAAAAAAAGACAAGCGCAGACCGATGCCCGCAAGTCCAGGAAAATGAACAAACGTCAGCTCCTGTTTGCACATGCATCATCGCTTAATCCAAAGCTAAGGAAAAGACAAAAAAAACTTAGAAGAAGAGCAATCGGACTAACAATCGTTGCTATTCAGATTATACTGACACTGGTATTCTTTGGAATGCTGGCATATATCAATATACTCCCAGACAAATATCTGTTGATCGCAGGAATCCTTTTACTACTGATTTCCGCCTATAATCTGGTATCACAGTATTCAAAATCCTACAAGTCCGGACGAGTCATGGCTATCCTGCTTTCGATCGTCACCCTTGTGGGCAGCATTTATCTGGCAAAGACCTATAACATGCTGGATTCGATTTCCGGATCGAGTACGAAAACGGAAGAGATTTCTGTAATTGTGCTCAACTCAGATCCTGCCCAGACAATTACCGACGCTAAGAACTACACCTTCGGTATACATTCTTCTCTGGACAAGACCAATACCGATAAAGCAATCACCAAGATCAATGCGAAAGTCGGTACTACGATCAAGACGTCGGAATACGATGACTGGGGTTCCCTCATCAACGGACTCTATAATAAAAAAGTAAATGCAATTATCTTAAATGAATCCTATCGGTCCGTATTTGAAGAGACCTATCCGGACTTTGACACTGATACGAGAGTCATTGAGACAATTGAGCTAAAATCCAAGGTTTCAAATGTTACTTCAGATAAGAAAGTAAATAACGAACCATTTACCATCTATGTTGCTGGTAATGATGAATATGGTAACACGATCAGCGTGGAAGGTCGAAATGATGTAAATATCATTGCTACATTCAATCCAAAGACACGCCAGATCCTTCTTGTCACTACACCTCGTGATTACTATATTACCATTGATTCCTTGACCGGAACCACCGGCCTGGATAAGCTGACCCACGCTGGTAAATTTGGTATTGATGGTTCTATCAAGGCACTTGACGATCTGTACGGTACAACGATCGATTATTATGTAAAAGTGAACTTTACCGGCACTGTTGATATTATCAACGCCCTCGGCGGCATAACCGTGAACTCTGAGGTTGATTTCTCTACTTCTCCGGATACTGCACCAGTTAAATATCATTTTGTTGTCGGAGAAAATGAATGTGATGGTGAAAAGGCTCTGGCCTTCTGCCGTGAACGTCAGACATTTAAAAACGGCGATTTTCAGCGAGGTGCAAACCAGATGATCGCGATCAAAGCCATGATTGCAAAAGCAACATCATCCGCTATCTTGACACGTTATACCCAGGTTCTGGACTCTGTTTCCGGCATGATTTCAACCAATATGTCAGCAAGTTCCATCACCTCTCTGATTAAAGGTACCATTGACAGTTCTACACCATGGACTGTACAGACTTACAGTGTAACTGGTACCCCAGCAACGAAAAAGTGCGAGATCTTCGGCGGTAACCGTTCTGTAGTACTTCCTGATTACAGTACTGTTAATATTGCAAAGGATCTGATGAATAAAGTTGAAAATGGAGAAGTATTTGATGTAGACAGCTATGTCAGCAGCTTGACTTCAAAATAAAGCTTTTTCATGGTACAAATTATAGGAATCGATTGACAAATAAGCACGACAAATAAAAAATCCATTGGACACACATGCATATTATAATATGATGTGTTTCGGTGGATTTTTTTATTGAGAATGAATCCATCCTGCTCAGACAGTGTCATATTCTTTCGGTTTTCATATAGTAATACTAGAACAACTGACATTTCATGTCTGAAAGGAGATACCTATATGAATTCGGTACAATATGCACCTCAGGGAAGCACTGGTACACTGGTACAGTCTATTGGATGGATCGACTTCGGTCCTAATTTCGTTCTTAATCCATCGGCTGAACCTGTTCTCGTTCAGAATACAATTCCCGGCGGATTTACTTTACAGTTCCGAATTTCCATGACTGCCTCCATTTCCAGCCCGGCAGTCGGAAGCATTCCAGCATTTACTGCTGCAACTTCTCCAACGTTTCCACGTGCTCCATTTGGAGTTGTACAATACCAGAATATTCCTGGCAACGTTTCTTTAACCCTGCAGACCAATCCGGATATCCAGGATGTTCTGAATTATCAGATTCAGATTACCGATATCCAGGTCATGGACTCCGCAATGAAGCCGGTAAAAGACTATACAATGTACATTTCTGATTCCGGTGTAACCCGTAAAGGATCTACAGACATCTTTGAGCTCTGGCAGGCTACCACAAATGGCAGTCCTTTCCGGATAACCAACCAGCTTCCATCCTATAATAATACACTGACCGGACCTGTTATCGCAGGCGAAGGCACTACGACTATTACGGAAACAGGAACCGATACCAGTACAAGCGATACTGATTCCTATCTCTACTCTACTAGAAAACCTTCCACCCTGTCCCTGGTAACCCGGGTAAATGGTGGTACTGAGAGCTTCACACTCGGCATTATCCTCAATGGGGATCGGGAAGCACTGCTTACATCCGGCAGCGATTATATTTGTGAGCATGGACTCCGAGGAACTATGTCTAAAACATACATTTCCTATCCAGATAAACGAATCGTTTCAATACAGTATGGATCCAATAAATATCAGATCTATAATAATCCTGTCTTTATCACAGGAGCATTTGCAACCTATATTGTATTTGCAGACAGAATTCTGACCATTCCATTTTCCTATGCTGCCAGAACCGGAGTAAATGAAGATCTTTTCATCATTCAGACGTACTCTTCTTATGGCGAATCTGGAAAATACTATGTATCCTTCCACTATCATCTGCCTCGTGGTTCACGGCCTCAGGATGCACCCGACGGCGGTGCCCCAGTTCCTCCTGGTCCTGATTTTAACACTCCAGGATCTGGCTCTGATAGAAGGCCTGATTTTGGTCAGAATGGTGGCTGTGACAGAAGACCATCCCATGGGCATGGCGGCTGTGACTGTATCAGATAACTGATTCATGCATAGATGCTAAAAGATAAAAAAAACAGAAGGTTATCCGCTCGACGCGTTAACCTTCTGTTCTATATGTATCTGTATGTATCTGTCCGGTCATTTGGCAGACAATTTAGAAAGCATCCATTTTCTAGCAAGCAAAACTCAGGTCTTCGATTACACTGACAAACTTTTCTACTTCATATTTGGAATTAAACATTCCCATGCTGACTCTGACGATGCCATATCCTTTTCCACTTCTGTAAAGTTCATATAATTCTTCATCTGTCTTCCCCAGCAGTATCCCCGCATAAATATCAGCGCCACTGACACCTGCTGCAACTGCAATTCCATAGTCATATCCGAGGATTTGCCCAATCTGCTGATATGTCATACCACGAATCGAAAATGCGACAAATGGAATCGTCTCATGATGGCCTTTCGGTCCATAGATCCGCACTCCATCGATCTGCTCCAGTCCAATCATAAGATACTCTCTCAGCTGATGCTCGTAAGCTGCTATTTTTTGCATATCACACTGTTTCATAAATTCCAGTATCTTTCCAAAGCAGGTTACTCCGGCAATATCCGGGTACCCGGCTTCAAATCGTACCGGTGCCTGATCCAGAATGATTCGTTTCTGATCTGTATACTTACATACACCTGCCCCAAGCAGCATCGGCTGAATATCTGATTCCAGCACCTCTTTCGGACCGATCAGGGCTGCTCCACCAAGTCCGGTATAACATTTATGAGCTGTGAACACTATATAATCAATATGATCATCGGCATCAAAATCCCCCATTGTAAATGGTTTATGGGGAACCATCTGAACTGCATCGACCAGTATTTTTGCTCCGTAATGATGGGCAATTCTAGCCATTTCCCGGTATGGTGTCACAAATCCCGTAATATTTGAGGCTGCCGTGACTGTGACCAGTTTTATCTTTCCCCCATATTGTTTTAAAAGTGACTCATAATAATCCAGATCCAGCATGCCGTCTTCATTCAATCTGATCAGTTCCGTTTCCATACGAAATTTAAAAGGCAGATAATTTGCCATATGTTCCATACAGGTCGAAAGTACAATTCCATCCGGTTCCAGCTGCTGTACAATTCCAGCCATCATATTCAATGCTTCTGTGGCAGTTCTTGTAAATATGATCATATCCCGCTGCACATCCGCTCCAACAAAATCAGCAATCGTATCTCTTACTTTCGCATACTGTTCCGTAATATATTTCGAGTTATAATTAGATTCATTCATGTAGGTAAAGCACGGAAACAGCTCTTCAACTGTCTGCTGCACGACCTTTGCCACCAGCGGCGTCGCACCGTTGTTAAAGAATATCCTCTTTCTGACACCACAACTGGTTTTCATTGTACTGTCTGTTCCCAGAAAACAATTTTTCCATGGAGATTCCTGTTTCATAAATTCGCCTTCTCTGTTACCTTTTCTATCATCATATGAAATGAAACAGGCCCTTTATCACAATATTTACGAGCTTAAGAGTTTCTCTCATAAGAACAGCTGTCAGGTTCACATTAATTATGAGCGCAGCTGCAATCCCAAATCACCTGGCACTGCACTGTCGTAGCCTGTCTATAAATCCCTAAATTGTTACTTCTATGCGTTGTAATATGCTCTGGCCATAAGCTGTAATGTGCTCTAGCCATAAGTTGTAATGTGTTCTAGCCATAAGATGTAATGTGCTCTGGCCATAAGTTGCTCTGTACTCTGGCCATAAGTTGTAATGTATTCTAGCCATAAGTTGCAATGTGCTCTGACCATAAGTTGCATCGTGCTCTGGCCACAAGTCATAAAGTTGTAAAAGAATCACATTGACCTGTAAATGAGCTATAATAACTGCTTAAAGTGGCAGATCTTTCTTACAGAACCACACACTCCCGACTGCAAAGCTCATGAAAGCAAGCAAAGCTGGTACGATCATTTTAGTGATCCAGTCGCTTATCCCAAAGAGGATAGATTCATAATCATAAAATGTACAGATTGTAAGATATTTAAAGTTTTCAAGTCCACTGACACCTAATTTACCAAACATTGCAAGCATATTTGCCAGGATCATCACTCCAATAAATGTTCCACTGAACCCAATTGCATATTTTGATAAATTAAATACTCCTGAGAAGAGAAAACAGATGCCCGCCATGGCGATGCATACCATCAGTGCTGAGACATTGATTTCTAAGATCATCTGATTCGTCAGATTTCCCTGTAATTGATAATATCCCAGTGTTAAGAATGAAATCGGATCAGATGTATTGACAATTATATGTGCAATAGTCTGAACCGCAAACATAATGACCAACGAACCGATCAAAAACAGTATCTGTGTGCATACCACTGCTGATCTTCTGGTTTGTGTAGAAAGAACATACGCCATTGAGCCCCGATCAACCTGGCTCGACAATAATTTATTAGCAGTGACCAGAACATAGATGCCTGGAAGAATTGTCGTCATCATACCATAAAAAATAGTGAAGAGCATGGACTGTGTCATATCCATTGCTGCAAACTGAATGCAAAGAACTGTCATAACCAGCGTTATCGCCCCCCATATTACCATATTTGATTTTATTGTCTGTTTTAATAATGGAAAACTAATCATTTCCTGATCCTCCTGTTTTTTCTATAAAATTGTTATAATACCATTCCAATGTAAATGGTCTGTAGTTAATATACCGGATACTGCATGTATGCAATACTTGAAATAATTGATTGATCTGTCCTTTGGCTACGCGGACCACCAGATGGCGCTGTGTGTCACTTTTACTTACCAATGGAATTCCGCAGGTAAGAAATGTTGTATAATCGTTCTCATCCGCAAATCCGATCTGATACTCGCGATCCTCATATTTATCCAGTTCAGCAAGGCTCATGTTTTTTATCAGCTGTCCATTGTGAATAAATGTGACCCGATCGCAGGTTTCTTCCAATTCCTTAAATATATGGCTGCTCATAAAAATTGTCTTACCCTTTTTCTTCTGCTCCAAAATCAATGCAATTAACTGGTCCCGCATCATCGGATCAAGACCAGTGGATGGCTCATCCATGATCAATAGATCCGGCTCTCCCATAAAGGCCGCAACAATTGCTGTCTTTTGCTTCATTCCCTTACTCATCCGCTTTAGTTGGGCGCCGATATCCAATTTGAACATATCAATTAATTGATTCATATACGAAAGATCTTTTAACCCTAAAAAATCTGCCTGAATCTTTAGAAAATCAGCACCTGTCCCGACATCTGGAAAATCTATCTGCCCCGGAATATACCCTACCTGCTTTTTAATCTCGTAGGCATCGGTCCAGCTATCAAGTCCATTAATTGTTATCCTGCCAGCATTGGGTTTGATAAATCCCATCATATTTCTTATTGTCGTCGTTTTTCCACTGCCATTTGTTCCAACGAACCCATATACTTCACCTTTTCTGACAGCAAAGTTAAAATCAAAGATTCCTTTATTTTTCCCATAATCTTTTGTGACATGACTCATTTCGATTACATTCTGCATATCTTTTACTCTCTCATCTGCCATCTCCTAAACCTCCAAATTCTCTTTCATCTTTATAAAAATACATGAAATAGTCCTCTAATGTCACAGGCTTTTCAATAAATTCTTCCACCTGATAATCGACTATTCGAGAAAGGAATTCATTTGTCTGTGCATCCTCCATTACCAGATCCGCCCTTAATAACTGGTCGTCGGTATTCGTAAACTCACACTTTTCATAGAGGAATCTCCGATAATCCTCCTTCGAAGAAAATGTAAGCTGTACCACTTTTCTCAGACCATGTTTGACCTCTTCTGCGTCAATGACTGAAATAATTTTGCCTTCTTTAATAATAGCAATACGGTCGCATAACGCTTCTACCTCTGAAAATATATGGCTGGACAAGAGAATTGTTTTGCCCCTTTTCTTTTCCTCTCTGATAAATTCGATGAACTTCTCCTGCATGACCGGATCCAGTCCGCTTGTTGGTTCATCCAGCAGATAAATGTCCGAATCACTCATAAATGCAGCTATAACAGCCAGTTTTCGTTTTTCACCGACACTCATACGTTTTACATTCTGTTTCAGATCTATAGGAAATATCTGTAGAAGCATTTGTAACCGCTCTTCGTTCTGCACTTTTTGTAAGCCCTGCATCATGTTCAGAAATCCCTTTCCATTGATTCCATCCGGCAGAACAACTTCTCCTGGCAGATATCCAACATTTTCAAGCACTTTTTCATATTCTTTTCTACAGTCGAATCCCTCTATCCATGCGCCCCCTTTTTGTGGAGCGGTAAAACCCATCAAATGTCTCATGGTCGTCGATTTTCCAGCGCCGTTAGGTCCAAGGAATCCAAGTGTTTCTCCTTTTTTCACCTGGAAGGAAACATCATAAATTCCCCTACCATGTGAATAGTCCTTTGTCAAATTGTTCACTTCTATAACTTCCTGCATTTTTTCCTCCTTCAATGTGATGTGGTGATTATAAAAACGCAAGGTAACATGAATGTAAACTCTGTATGTTTTTTTATCTGTACATAAAATTCAATCTATTTAGAAAGTTTACATTCGGTTTACTTTACAGTATTATGATTACAACTATAAATATAAGAAAGCGAGGACGAACAAGATGGCAACCATATTAATTGCAGAAGATGAAAGGAATTTACAGATACTCATGTGTGAACGTTTAAAACCTTTTTACACCATTATTACTGCTGATGATGGAAATCAGGCGCTGGATATCCTTATGAATAAGCATATTGATCTACTTATTACCGATATCATGATGCCTGGTCTAGATGGTTTTAACCTTCTGAAAACAATCCGACAGGATGGCCTGACACTTCCTGTTCTAATTCTGACCGCAAAACAATCTTTTCAGGATAAACATACTGGCTTTATTTTTGGTACTGATGATTATATGACCAAACCGGTAAATTTCGATGAGCTCCACTGGCGGATCGATGCCCTTTTAAGGCGCTCCAATATTGCATCCAACCGTATTATCCAGATTGGAACGCTTCTTTTGAATGAAGCCAGTTATACAATTGAGAAAGGCTCTACCAAACTTGAGCTGCCACCAAAAGAATTCAATTTGTTATACAAGCTGCTCTCTTATCCAGGTATGATTTTCACCAAGCAACAGCTTCTCGATGAAATCTGGGGATATGATTCCGATAGTAGTGAAGATACAGTTAAAACGCATATCAGCCGTCTTCGTAACCGATTATCTGATTTTAAAGAATTTGATATCATTACAATCAAGGGACTGGGGTATAAAGGTGTCATTAACAATTGATTATTCCTGTTCCTTCTATTGCAATGACGCACCAATAAATGCGATGACACATCTATGAAAATGCCGAGGAGAATCCTATGAAAAGAAAATTTAAGAATAGAAAACAAGATGAGTTTAAAAGAAAAAGAAAGAAGAATTTGGGACTTGGTTTAAAAGGCTGGATGATCTTGGAGAGCCTGATCATTGTAATTGGATCCATAATGGCTTATGAATTAATCGATTTCTTTGTTAATTATGTAATTAATCGTGATGATAATTACGACGGACTATCTGCCCTTGGTATGCTCATTCCAATGGGCCTGATCGTGTATCTGATCACCTCTGCTTTTTCAAAGACTTTATATCGTCAGATGAATGAACTGATCAATGGAATCAATCAGATTGCCGATGGTGACTATCAATTACATTTGAACGAAAAAGGCGCTGGTCCTCTCAAAAAGGTCTATCAGAACTTTAATAAAATGGTCGGAGAACTCAATAGTATTGAAACGATCCGTAATGACTTCGTCAATGAGTTTTCTCACGAAATCAAAACCCCTTTGGCTTCCATTAATGGTTTTTCAAACTTACTTCTCGATGGTCATACAACACCGGAACAGACAACACAATATCTCCAGATCATCGCCACTGAAAGTGAACGGCTCGTTACCCTGACCCAGAACCAGTTATTACTTTCCAAACTAAATTCCCAGCAAATTGTCATAGACAAAAGTGTTTACTCCATCGATGAACAAGTTCGAAAATGCATGATTTTACTCGCACCACAGTGGGAAAAGAAAAAGATCGACATCTCTGTCGACCTTCCTAAAATCTATTATTGTGGTAATGAGGATATGATGCAGCACGTATGGATCAACTTACTGAATAATGCGATCAAATACACCCCTGAAGCTGGTTCGATCACAATTACAGCCTCCGAACAATATGGCTATCACAAGATCACCATAGCCGATACAGGAATCGGAATGACAGATCAGGAGTTAGAACACATTTTCCAAAAGTACTATCGTGTCACGAACAGCACCTCAGTCAGTGGCCTTGGCCTCGGACTCTCCATTGCAAAACGTGTTCTCGATCTTAACAATGCGCATCTGGAAGTTACAAGTAGCCCTGGTAAAGGAAGCTGTTTCACTGTCGCCCTGCCACTATAAATTCCAGTGTCACCTACTTATTTTTTCTGACCAGCAGGCAGACACTTTCACAATGTTCCGTAAATGGGAACATATCGACACCAACACATTTCTTGACTTCGTACCCCTTCTGACGGAACATTCTGATATCTCTCACCTGCGTTGTTGGATCACAGGAAATATAAACGACCTTTTTGGCTCTGATTCTTGCCACGGAATTGATAAATTCTTTTGTACTTCCACTTCTAGGTGGATCCATAAATACCACGTCTGCACTTTGTTTCATGTTTTCCATAAAACGACCTGCATCTCCCTGATAGAAGGAAGCATTCTTTATATGATTGAGTTTTGCATTCTGTGCTGCATCTTTGACAGCATCCTGATTCAGTTCAACACCAATCACACGGCCAGCCTTCTGCGCTGCCGTAATACCAATGGTACCGATTCCACAATAGGCATCGATTACCGTCTCTTTCCCTTTCAGTTCTGCCAGTTCAATTGCCGTTTCATATAATTTTTCAGTCTGAAGCGAATTGATCTGATAAAAGGATCTTGGAGAGATACGGAATCTCTTACCACAGAGAACATCCTCGATATACCCTTTTCCATGCCAGATCTGCTCTTTATCTCCGAGCACCATGCTGGTTGATTTTGGATTGATGTTCTGCACAATTGTTGTAATATCTGGATGAGTTTTCAACAATGCTTTCACAAAATTGTTCTTAGATGGAAATATTTTGTCAGCAGTAACCAGTACGACCATGATCTGATTTGTCAAAAATCCTCTTCTAATCAGTACGTGACGGATATTTCCCGTTCTTTTATCCTCATTATACGGTCTAACCTTAAAATCCCGAAACAGTTTACGCAGTGACTGCATGATCAGATCTGCCTTTACATCTTCAAGCATACAGTAATCCACTGGTACGATAAAATGCGAATTACTCTTATATGTGCCACTGATCACATTGTGATTACGATCTTCCCCAATCACGGCATGTACTTTATTTCTGTAATTATAAGGATCCTTCATTCCATAAATATCTGACACAGTACCGATGCCTTTGAATAAATGTTTCAATTCTCCAAGTTTTTGTTTTAACTGCTGCTGGTAATCCACACCCTGTAACTGACAACCACCACAATTGGTACAATGTGCACATTTTTTCTTAGTAACATTTTTCAGATACAGCGGAGCTGCTTCTTTAAGCATCATTAATTCGTCTTCAAACAGACAGAATTCTTTGCTTCCCTTTCTGACCTGTGTCAAACATTCCTCAAAATCCATCCATTTTACAGACTGGACTTCTTCCTTCTGCAACTTCATTTTACGCGGATCCAATTCTTTATGATACAAATAGACAGCACTCAGTTCATGATTATGAAATGGCTTTCCATAAAAGCTGGTCTTGACTTCTCCGTCATGCATCCCTATAAATTTTAATTCTGATCTGTCCACATTTAAACCAAGTTCTTCTTTGATCTCCCTGATTGCCGATGTCAGATAATCCTGTCCTGCCGGTATATGTCCTGCTGATGAAATGTCATAGCAATCCGGATACGCGTCCTTATTGCTGCTTCTCTTCTGTAACAGAATATCAAAAGAACCTTTTTTATTTGCGCGTACGATCCAGACATGGGACGTCGCATGCAGGTCTCCATCCGTGTGAACCTGCGCTCTTGCCTTTACTTTACCAGTAATACTACCATCATTATTTCTAATATCTATAAGCTCCATCTTATCCCTACCACTTTCTGTATTTACTGTTTCTATTGTATCTTTGATGCCTTACCAAATTTTTCTATCCTGCAGACTGCTTCCTGTCATTCTAATTCTTGTCATTTTGCTTCTGCTATCCTGTTTCCTGCCATTCTGCTTTCTGTCATTCTGCTTCCTGCCATCCTGCTTCCTGTCATTCTGCTATTCTATTTCCTGTCATTCTGCTTCCTGCCATTCTGCTTACTATCATTCTGCTATTCTATTACCTGTCATTTTGCTTTCTGCTATTTTGTTTTCTGCTATTTTGCTTCTGCTATCCTGTTTCCTATCATTCTGCTTACTTGTGATTTTCTTCCCCATACTTGCCGTAATACTTTCCATAATATTTCCCATAATAGGAATTTTCACTCATATCCACTTTGTTCAGCACACATCCAAGGATCTTACAGTCTGTCTTTTTGAGCTGCTCTATTGCATTCTGCGCATATTTATAGCTGACTGCATTGGCCGATACCACAAATACCGTTCCATCACACTGCTGGGCTACAATTGCACTGTCGATGACACTGCCGATCGGTGGGGTGTCCACGATCACATAATCATAAGATTCTCTTAACACTTTTAACAGCGTTTTAAATGTCTTATTTCCAAGCAATTCTGTTGGATTTGGAGGTACCGGACCTGAAAATACCACATGCAGATTATTGACATTGGTTGCATACATGACTTCTTCAAAATTATTAATTCCAGAGAGGAAATGTGTCAGCCCTTTGACCGATTTATTGATCTTGTAACGGCCTACCAGTACCGATTTTCTCAGATCTGCATCGATAAATATGACTTTCTTTCCGGCTTCTGCCAGCGATACTGCCAGATTAAAAGATACACTTGATTTTCCTTCCCCAGGTGTTGTACTTGTCATCATAATGACCTTTACATCCGATCCACATAACTGAATATTGGTCCTGAGATTTTTATAAGCTTCATTACTTCTGTAATCTAATTTTCTTAGTCTCTCTATATTAATTGCAAGCATTTCCTGCACCTACTTTCTATCTCTTTAACTCACATTTATAAAAGAGTTTCTTCGTCCTGATCAACATCTTCTTTCACACCACTTTTATCGGCCTTTTCTTTTTCCTTTAGCGCTTTGGCTCTGGCTTTTTGCCGTTTTTTCATTTCTTTCTTTGTGTTTCGAGAATTTGTTTTCGTATTGTCGATCATTTCTTCACAGAGTGGAATCATTGCAAGTGTACTGATTCCAAGATAATTTGCAACATCCTCTGAAGTCTTGATTGTATCGTCGAGCAGCGAACGAATGATGACGAACGCACATGCTACCAGAAAACCGATCAATGCTCCAATAATGGCATTTTTCACGCTATTCGGACTTACCGGACGAGTCGCAACATTTCCCTCTTCAATCACATTTACCTTTTCGATCTGCATGACATCACATATTGTATCCGATGAAATATCAGCAATTTCATCAGCGATTTCTTTTGCTATGTATGGATCGTGATTAGATACCACAATTTCAAGTACCCTCGTGTCTGCAGGTGTATTGACCGCTATAGAATCTGCAAGCTGATCATTTGACATATTTAGTCCCAGTTTGCGGATTACCGCATCCGTTACAGGTCTGCTCGTCACAAGAATCTTGTAATCCTTTGTCAGCTGAGTAGATGTCTGTAAATCATTTAAGGTAGTTGTCCCATCATTTGCACGACTAATCACATACAGCTTTGTTGAAGATTCATATACAGGTCTAATCAGAAAACGACTGGCTGCATATGTAATCCCGCCGCATGCTGCTGCTATCAGCACGATGATAAATAATCTATGCCAGAGCAGTGAGAATATCTGTCGTAAATCTATCTCAATCTCATCATTATTTTTCTTTGCTTCCATTCCCTTTAATCCTCCAGGTATTCATTAAGTATAATTTTATATGGATTTGTGACCGACACCTTCGTAGCATAGGCACTTCCATATCTTTTGTCGATATAGCTCACACACTGGCTGATCAGTGGCGCCCTCTTTCCAGTACTATGTGCATCCGTTGCCACAATGTCAATCAGACGCTCTTTCAGTAGTCTCCTTGTAAAACGTTTTGCCTTCCAGCCAAACTCTCCCATAATAGAGGCCGCATTTGCTTGGATCACCACACCAAGTTCATGAAGTTCTATTACCTGCTGCCAGTCTATTGCAACATTTGGATACCGTTCAACATGTGCAAGAACTGGAATATTTCCGGACAGAAGAATGTTATTCAGACCTGATCTAATTTGCTGAAAGCTGTCTCCTGCCGAGAACTCGACCAATACATATTCAGACTCGTTCAGATTCAGATCACGGCTGTTCTCCAGTTGTTCTTCGATTCCTGTCGTATAAAGGACTTCCCTTCCAAGCAGAATCTGCATATCAGGATGCAGTTTTTCTACAATTTCACACAATTCCAGGTAGTTCTTTCTAATCTGTTCTTTTGTTGCCAGACATCTCACCGGATGGTAATGCGGAGTTGCAATCATCATCCTGATTCCGTCCCGATAAGCCATTTCCAGCATCTTCACGCTGGTCAGTCTATCCGCTGCCCCATCATCCACGTCAAATAAAATGTGGCTGTGGAGATCAATATAACCATTTTCGTTCAACCTGCTTTTCATAAGTTACAATTCGCCTTTGCTTATATTTCTATATAGTATCATAAAATCCGGACCGCTTCAATTTGGTCCGCAGTCCCAGTGAGGTCGCATAAGAACTCTTCTTTTACACCTGCCCTGAACACGATCATGAATAGCCACAAGACCTGATTTTTACAACAAAAAAGGAATAGGAGTATATGCCTACTCCTATTCCTAGTTCATCCTTTCATATCAGTAGTCGTCATCTTCAGGTAGATGTATACTTCCTGAGCGCTTCTGTTATAAATATTCATAACTCCGCTATAACGGTTACTGACTTTGTCTGTGCTTCTGCTGTCAAAATGTTCCGGATTTCCATCGGATCTTCTCTCCGTTGCTTCATTTCCATTTCGGTTACCCGAATGTTTTTCTCTATCCGTCTCTTTTTCCAGCATTTTGGCGAAATGCTTTTCTTCACGCGTAAAGGGTTTCTTATCTGCTACCATTCTCACGGCAGAGATCTGGTTAACGGGTTGCACCTTTTCAAAACCTCTTACTGTTTCTGCTTTAATCTCCTCCTTGAATACGATTCATTATTGCCTAGGTACATTAACGAATTTAAGCATCCTTGCTCATGTTTAAGAAAGCAACTTTTCTTTCTTATATTTTATATCGGCATAATATATTAAATATTTATTCTATTTTAGATTTTTGCAGTTGATTTTATATTTTATTACAATTTATATATTATTTTCAGACTTTTAGTCAAACTTTGTCTAAAATATATCTTTCAATTACATGTGCTACTCCATCTTCATCATTGGACAAAGTGATATAATCCGCATATTGCTTTACCTGTGGATAAGCATTTTCCATAGCCACTGATAAACCAGCATACTCTAACATCGGAATATCATTCATTCCATCTCCGCATGCGATCAGTTCTTCACTGCGGATTCCAAGATTTCCAAGTAAAACATCAAGGGATGCGGATTTTGCAATTCCTGCCGGCACAACTTCCAGAAAATACGACTCTGAAAAAAATGCATCGATCCGGTCTGCATAAGCATCTAAAAGTACCTCCTGTACTTTCAAAAGCTTTTCATGTTCTCCAACGACCAGAAACTTCGCAACTGGATAATCAACGAAAGTCTCTAGATTATCTACTTTTCTGATCCTTGCATGATTACATTTCGCTTCCCGAAGCAAATATTCATCATCCTGTGATTCTGCTACGATTTCATCCTTTGTATATGTAAGCGCGATCACATCATTTTTACGGGCTGTATCACAGATCAGTGGAATACATTCCGCAGGAAGGATTTTTTCATATAATAAAGAATCGTCCCTGCAATCAATAATATTGCCTCCATTATAGGCCAGAATATAGCCTCCACGCTCTTTTAATTCCAGTTGTTCTGCAATCTCTGTGATTCCAAGAACAGGTCTGCCAGACGCAAGAATGACTGCTACGTCCTCTTCGATTGCTTTATGAATTGCATCAATATTCTTCTGGGAAAGATTCTTGTTGCTATCTGTCAGTGTCCCATCTAGATCCAGGGCCAGTGCTTTGTATTTCATACAGTTTCTCCTTATTCTGCCGTATCATGTTACCTGTTCTATGATTTTAGCACATTTTCCATCATTCGCCTACATATATTTCATTCATGAAGAAGGTTTCCACCAATTTCCACACATCTGTAACTAAATCTATCTCTATTCTACTTCTACATCTATCGCTTTAGCTACACCTGTTTTACAACTTTTTAGTATCTGTTGCAACTTTTTGTTCATGCCTGTTTCGACATTTTATCTATGTCTATTCCTACATTTGTTCATGACTGTTGCTACATTTTATCTATGTCTATTCCTATATTTTGTTTCTGTCGGTTTCTGCGTCCTCTTGATTTAATCAATCCTGACTCAGCCTTTCAAATGCCTGGATCAGATCGAGTTCTCCGTAACCCCATTCCCTGTTCGGATAGGTCAGAGAATCATCTCTTCTAGCACCCCCTGATCAGAATATTTTTGACCGTTGAAGTACTCATTAGACTGTTATTGCCTCTGACAACGCCCCATGTCAGAAGGAGTGCTGCTGCACCGGCCACATGAGCTGCTGCAATACTGGTTCCTGTCCTGTATACAAAACGACCCCCAGGTGCCGGTCCATACACATTTACAGCTGGTGCTGCCAGATCCGGCTTCACCCTGCCATCTGCTGTATAGCCTCGGCCTGAACTGACGAACAGACTCATATTCTGGTGCTCATACCCGGCAACAGTCAGTGTCTGTGCCGCTGGCGATGGTTCTGTCAGCGTAGTATAGGGTGAGGATTCAATAAAATACGTATCGGTATTTAAGAAACCTTCCACTGGAAGCCACATGTTAAATACCCCTGTGATTCCACTAATTCCATATACCCGTATGGTCCAAATTCCCTGTGTTGGAAACTGAAAACGCATCAGGACAAGTTCATCCCCTGAAAGTACCTCTACAACTCTGTAATCCAGTCTGATAATAGAACGCTCAAAGATAAAGTTAATAATACTGCTCGATCCACTACGGATTGGCACACGCTGGATTTCCTCCCCAGATGGAGATACAATCGCAACTGAAAAGAATTCCGGGCTCTTTCCCCACAGCTCTAGTGTAAAACCAGTCGAATTTTCACCGACGAAAACTTCAACCGGTATAAATGTCTGGTCATCATTCTTTAGCCCACTATAGTGATGTCTCTTATCAGTCTCATTTCCTGTACAGGTAACCACAACAACACCGACTGTATTTGCAACACTGTTCAGATATATGCCAAGTGGTGTTCCGATTGAATGCGGTCCCATGTTCGTTCCGAGTCCAATGCAGATTACAAGTGGTTTTTTTGCCTTTTTAGCATAATCCAGAAGGGCCATGACTCCCATCATCACATCATTGGCCTGATACGCAATCGCAACCTTTTTGATCAGGTAAAAATCCCGCAGATATGTCTTTGCAGGTTTTAATTTGACCATCAGAACTGTTGCATCCGGCGCCGCACCAATAAACTGCTCATCTATACTTCTGCCTGCCGCAATGCCTGCCATAAAAGTCCCATGCCCCTCTGCATCATCTGTAGTAGGAACAATATTGTAGGGATCCTCTCCACGTTCTTTTGCCTCAAGTGCCTGATTGATCTGCTCATTGGTATAAATATTTCCATAGTGAACATTCGGGTACTGCTCATGTATTTCCGTATTATCTGCATTCCATGGCTGTGTCTGATCCCAGATTGCCTCGATCTTACTACGATTCCTCGTAAATTGAAATACCTGATTTGTATAATCAATCCCCGTATCTACAAACCCTATGATAACTCCCTGTCCACGCAGATCAAGTGCGGGCTGATTCTGTACGGCTGTGATTCCGGAGGCTTCCATACTTGTGGTATCCATTACCGTGAGTAACTTTGGAATTCGGAAATACCCTGATGTACCGACATTAATTCCAGCTTCCTTACTATATGGAGCATGAACAATCATCCAGTCCGCATTGACGATCTCCACGCATGCATTGGGATCATTTTTATAAGATTCTAAAACTCTTTCACTTCGTTTTACAATAAAGTCTGCATAATCTTCTGATGTAATGATATTAGCGCAATCCACTGATTCTGTCATTCCCAAAATCCTTATACTGATAATCTCTATTCTACTTATATTCCGAGTAAATGATTTTATGAATGACAGACAATGGTTTTATTAAATTCTAGAGCATCCCTCTCATTTCGATCTTAGGGCCGCCCTTTTTATTGATATAATCACCTGTTATCGTAACTCTTCCGATATTTGGATCTTTTGGAATTTCATACATAATATCCAGCATAAATTCTTCAATAATTGAACGAAGTGCTCTGGCTCCTGTCTTCTTTTCAATCGCCTTGTCAGCAATCGCTTCCAATGCACTGTCATCAAAGATCAGATCCACTTCATCGAGCTGTAACAGCTTATGATACTGTTTTAAAATCGCATTTTTAGGCTCTTTTAATACTTTTACAAGCATATCCTTTGTTAGCCCTTCCAGAGTGAAAATAATTGGAAGACGACCCAAAAATTCTGGAATCATACCAAATGTCTTCAAATCTTCCAGTGTTACTTTGTCTAAAATATCAGGATCTTCATCATATTTATCCTTCAAATCAGCAGAGAAACCAATTGAAGACTGTTTGTTCAGTCTTTCCTTGATTACTTCTTCAAGATCTGGAAATGCGCCGCCACAGATAAATAAGATATTCTTAGTATTCACTGTTGTCAGTGGAACCATTGCATTCTTACTATTTGCCCCAACTGGCACTTCGATTTCGCTGCCCTCAAGCAGTTTGAGCATTCCCTGCTGTACAGATTCTCCACTTACGTCTCTGCTTCTTGTCTCTTTTTTCTTAGCGATCTTATCAATTTCATCGATAAAGATAATGCCACGTTCTGCCTTTTCTACATCATTATCTGCTGCAGCCAGAAGTTTCGATACAACACTTTCGATATCATCGCCGATATATCCAGCCTCTGTCAGTGCTGTTGCATCTGTAATTGCAAGAGGGACATCCAAAAGTCTTGCCAGTGTCTTTACAAGATAGGTCTTACCACTACCTGTTGGTCCGATCATCAGCATATTAGACTTTTCAATTTCAATTGAATCAGCACTGTCGAGCATTACTCTCTTATAGTGATTATAGACAGCTACTGACATTACCTTCTTTGCATGATCCTGTCCTACTACATATTCATCAAGCTGTGCCTTGATCTGGTGAGGTGCTGGAAGATTTTTGATATCAACTGGCTGAATCTCCTTTTTATCCTCTGCCTTCTTTTTCTTAAGACGTTGTCTCTTTGGAATTTCCATGTTCATATCTTCTGGATTCATTCCTGTCAGCTTCATTCCAGTAATATTCATTCCTGGAATATTTCCCATTTTCATCATATCATCATAGTTGATATCGCCTGAATTGAGGGTATCAAATGTTCTCTGCATACAATCAGGACAAATATAGATATTTCCCGGCATACTGATCATTTTTCCAGCTTTGCTTTCCGGTCTCCTGCACATATAGCATATTTTTTCATATTCATCATCATCTGCTTCTTTCGTTGCAGCTGTAGTATTTTCTTTCTTTATATCTGTATCGTTAATACGGTCTTTTTCGTCGGCCATGTTTTTGTCCTCCTAAGTTTATACATGTAATTATAGTACGAATGTGGGGCTTTTACAACAAAAGCGAACCTCTTTATAAATTTTTAATAGCTTGCACTCACATGACTAAGCACATGCCTGCATGTATGCTTTCTCCTGCCTAATACGGACTATTCCATCTGTACTCTCTCATGCGAAATACACACTATTCTATCTGTACTCTCTCATGCGAAATACACACTTCTACATCTAATCTATGCTTTCTCATAACACTGATTTCCTGACAGTCCTTAGTTTTAGGCATAAAAAAAGACGACCAGTACTGGCCGTCTCTTCCGTTATTGGAACTAAATCCGTATAAGCGTGTAATCATGATCTATATGGAAACTAAATGTATTTCGGTTATGGTATTTGGAGATACTTGCCTGTAAAAATACATTTAGATTTCACCTTTTTCTTATGTGTCCTGAAATTTTATATTTAAAACAAATTCCTAAACTTCATTAATGGAACAAACATTATTAAAAAAATGGGTCAATCATTTTTTTCGTGGGATTGCCACCACGTAATGTATTGATTTGTT